>JAUVAM010000405.1 GCA_030591745.1 Deltaproteobacteria bacterium | reverse complement strand
CTCAGATTGCTTTCGAGCTTGTCGCGTTCGGTCAGTTCCGTCGCGAAGCCCAGGGTGTTGCCCATGGAAATGGTGTCGAGGCCCAGGTCGTCGCAGAGCTCTCCAAGTTCGACGACGTTCTTCATGTCAAAGACGCCCAGGTTGTTGCCCAGCATGCCGATGGTTTCGAATTCCGGGCCTTTGGCGAGGCGACCGTTTATACGAACCTCGCGGCCACACCGAATGGGGCAATAGAGACAGCCGTCCCGTTTTTCCAGGAGCTCGTCCCGCATGCGTTCGCCAGAAAGCTGTGGCGTCCGGGCATCTTGGCCTTTCTGGAAGTTGAAAGTGGGGATGATGTTGCGGCCGGCGGTCGCCATGACCAGGTTGGCGGTGCCCAGCTCAGGCAGAATGCCTCCGGTCATGGGGTGGTCCAGCAAGAAACGGGTGATTTTTTTCTGCAGGGTTTTGTATTCCTCCGGCCTGGCGATGGGAACGGAGGTTTTGCCGTTGGCGATGACGGCTTTCAGGTTTTTTGAGCCCATGACGGCCCCGACGCCCGCTCGCCCAGCCACCCTTTTTTGGCTGATGATGCAGGCGTAGCGGACTCGGTTTTCTCCTGCCGGCCCGATCACCGCTTTGCCGAAACCCTTGGGTAGTGCGGCCTGTGTGTCCGCGGTTCCTTTGCCCCAGAGCCCGGAAGCGTCTTTGATCTCGGCTTGTTCGTCGGTGATCTCCAGGTAGACCGGTTTTGCGCTCCGGCCGCGGATAATCACCGCGTCATAGCCTGCTTTTTTTAGCTTGGTTGCGAAGTTGCCACCGCAGTGGCTGTCAGCGATGAGTCCGGTTGCAGGAGACTTGGTCGTGACCACGAATCGATTGCCCTGTGGCACGTTGGTTCCAGTCAAGGGCCCCGTGCTGAATATGAGGACCATCTTCTCGTCATAGGGGTCCAGGCCTGGCTCGGTGTTGTCATAGAGCAGTCTGGCGCCCAGTCCCCTTCCACCGAGGTACAGTTCCCTGTCCTGTCGGTTCAGGCTGTAGTTCTTCGTCGTGCCTGTGGACAAATTGACGTCCAGAATGCGGTTGGCATATCCACCGTTCATATGTCACCTCCGACCCTACGCACCATCTAAGCCTGAGCGCTCGTGCTGCATCATCCAGGCCTTTGGATCCTGCAGGTAGGCCAAGGAATCGTTGACCGACAGGAGGTGCTGACGTTCGATGTTGGACAGAAATTCGAAGAACTTCTTTTCCTGGGGATTCTCGCATGCCTGAGCCAAGTCGGCGTAGAATTTCGACCCATTGGCCTCA
Source organism: Deltaproteobacteria bacterium (assembly GCA_030591745.1). The sequence goes on along the minus strand of JAUVAM010000405.1, from coordinate 3,361 downwards.
AAGGCACTGGCTTTGTTCAAGGCAGCCAGATCGTCGTCATCATGGTCACTGGCTGAGCCATCCTTGCCGACCAGGTCGTCCAAGGTTTTCTTGATGTCCGTGCCGGCCACCTCGATGGGCATGTCTTCGGGCCAGGATCCGTCGGCGAGCAGCCGCTGGTGCAGGCCCCGAATACGGTTCATGTGCTCTTGCTCGTCCTTGGCCAGATTTTGAAACATGGCTTTGGCTAAAGGATTCCGAGATCGAGCGGCCTCGTTTTCGTAGAACTTCATTTCGGTTTCTTCGTTTGTCAGCGCCATTTCGATTGATGACATGCGATCCATGGGGGTTCCTCCAGCTTGGGTTTTAGTTGGCATCCAATTTGTTGTTTTGTTGAAACCAAGTGATTGCGTCCCGGATTCCCTCCCGGGCTGGTCTTGGGGCGAAGCCCAATTCACGCGCGGCCTTGCTGTGATCTACGTGGAAATTCCCTGAAATCATGTAGATGGACATGGGGGTGAATCGGGGGCGTCGTCCGGTCAGGCGGTAGAAGGGCGGCATCAAAAAAGAGATGGGGTAGATCAAGCCGGGTCGGATGGTCATGCGTGGCGCTTTGGCCCCAGTTACTTCCTCTACGGTTTCGGCAATTTCTTTCAAGGTAAGAAACTCGCTGGCAAGCAAATATCGTTCTCCGCATCGTCCCTTTTCCGCCGCGGCCATCATGCCGTCGACCACATCGCGGGCGTCCACCAGATCGAAGCCGCCACGCACCAGGGTGGGCAGCTTTCGTTTTGCCAGGTCGATAAAGACCTGGCCGAAGTGAGAAATTTTGTAGTCGAATGGACCGATGACGGCGGTCGGGTTGACGATGACCGCGTCCAAGCCCCTCGCGATGCCTTCTCGGATGACGTTTTCGCCGCGGGCTTTGCTTTGGCCGTAGGCCGTCTCTACTTGCTCGGGCGTCGGCATTTCCTCTTCGGTGATGGGCCGGGTCGCACCGCGATGCAGCAAGGCCTCGATTGAGGCCGTGTGGACCAGGCGTTTTACTTTTTGGCGCAGGCAGGCCTCCACCACCTGCCTTGGTCCTTCGACGTTGATACGGGCCAGTCGCTCGTGCTCGGGAAGCAGCGTGATGAGGGCGGCCAGGTGGTAAACCACCTCCGCGTCCGCAAACAGTTTATCCAGGGCCTGGCTGTCGAGGATGTCTCCGGAGACCACCTCGATATCCAGGCCTTCGATTGCGCGCCGATCTTCGTGCACCAGCCCTTTGACTTGATGTCCGGCCTTCAAAAGGGCCCGAACCAGATTGCCGCCCACGTGTCCGCTGACACCTGTGACCGCCACCTTCATGCCTCACCTCCACCAGGCAAGCGCTCAAGGCGGTCGCCCATTCGTTTCAGGCCTGGTGTGATCTTCAGAAGATGCTCCATGAATTCTTTTCTTTTCTTCGGAGAGATGAGCACAAAGGTCTCCTTGCCTTTCTTGTCGATGTACCGCACATTCAAGCGCTTAAGGGACCAGGCCGGCGCGCCCAGGGGGTTGTTCGTGTGGTGGACGGTCAATATTTTTTCCACCGGGATGCGCCAGTGAAAGGGCCCGGCATGAACCAGGAGTTGATCATTGTCGATGGCGTATCGGGTGGGTAAGCTGATGAACAAGACAGCCAGGCACATGACGATACCCCCGATGCCGAGCGGGATGTCATTTCCTTCGTGCCGAACCAGCAGCACGACCGAGCTGAACAAAACAAGCCCAATGCCACAGCCCAACAAGGCCGCAATCCACCAGTCGATTTTTGTCGAGTAACGCATGTTTTTAGATAAACGCTCCCGCGGCCACCATGGGGCCTGAAAAGGTGGATTCGCCGAGCGGCATGTCGAAAAGCCAAGAGGCCGCCACGAAATATCGTTCGGCGAATTGGAAGCGCAGACCCGGGTTGACCAGCAGGATGATGCGAGGTTCCGGGCCCAGCGAGCCCAGGACGTCACCGGCCGGCGTCTCCATGTCTTGCTGAAAGGGGATGTGTACGCCCATGGCCATTTCGATGAAGGGCCAGAACCAGTCCAAGACCGGGTAAGCGAAGCGATAGCCCGCCGACAGTCGCAGCACATGCAGGTCCATGTCCAAGCGCCAACGACTTGGGTCGTCGTCGCCCACTTGCACCTTGCCGCGCCAGTGCTCCTGGCCGTAGTCAAGCTGGGCAAAGACGGTATGGAGCTTGCCCACACGCAATGCGAATCGAGCGCCCAGCAGCCAGCCCTTGCCGGTGGCGATGCCTCGACTGTCCTCGTCCCCGAGTAAGGTCAGCCAGTCGTCGCCCCAGACGTTGAGCTGGTTGTAGCCGTTTTCTGCCCACCAGGTGTCAGAGGCCGAGGCATCCGCCAACAAGGCATCGCCGGCCTGGAAGCGCAACTCGACCTCAAAGCGGTCGGGCAAGATGATCTCTTTACCGAAAAGCTCGCGTACCGAGTTGGGTACCTCGGCGAGCAAGTCGCCGGTGTCGCCCTTGATGCGAAGAGACAGGGAGTCGATGACTTCGATTTTTCGCACATCAAGCAGACGCAAGCTCATCAGAAAGGAGGACCCGAAGGCGCTGACCTTGCCGGTCAACAGTTGCTCAACGCCGAGGGCTCCGCCAATTTCGGCCAGGCATCTGTCTTTTTTACAGACGAGCATCTGTTGGGTCGCTTGCTCATCCAATATGGAGGCGATATCCGCTTTGCTGATTACCCGATAGCCAGCGAATTTCATGATTTCCGTGGCCACTATTTCGTTCAAGGAGTCCTTCTGGGCCTGGGTGATGTTGCCCCGGCTCGTGAATTCCAGCACCGCTACGCTGATCGGTTCCTTGGCAGCAAGTGGCGCGGCCAGCATGATTAAGAAAAAACTCAGTGCGCTACGTCGAAACATGGGGCTCCTTGGGCCAATAATCGAGACGCATGGATCATAGTCGGGCTTCAAATCGGGATCAATGCTTATGGGAGACGGGATTCAGCTTGACAGACGGCGGCGGATTGGAAATTGTACCCTTCATGCCGGGTGAACAGTCCATACTTGAAAAAATCATCAACGGAATGAATGACTTCGTTTGGGGTTGGCCGGACGTGCTGCCGCTGCTCGTCCTGCTGCTTGTGGGCACGGGTTTGATCACCACCTTCCGTCTTGGGTGGTTGCAGATTAGGCGTTTTGGGCATGGCGTGCGGGTGGTGCGCGGTGATTATGATGACCCCGAGCACAAAGGCGATCTCTCTCATTTCCAGGCTCTGAGCACCGCCCTGTCCGCCACGGTGGGCATCGGCAACATCGCCGGGGTGGCGACCGCAATTCACTACGGCGGGCCCGGGGCCCTTTTCTGGATGTGGGTCACCGCTGTCTTCGGGAT
>JAUVAM010000550.1 GCA_030591745.1 Deltaproteobacteria bacterium | reverse complement strand
GTCTTGCTCAACGTGCAGAGTTGGCCTGAGTCCTGGCGCTTCTGGATGCGGGCCGGCCTGTTGGGCGCGGCCCTGCTTAGCTTGCTGGGCGGTATCCTCCAAAGCGGTCGAAGCGGACGACGACTGGCTCTCTTGCCGGTCTGGAGTTTGGGATTGGGCATGCTCCTGGCCCTTTCCATTCCCACCCACGATCCCAAGGCAGCAACCTCGGCGGCCCTGGCACCCCTGCTCATCATCGGCCTGAGCAGCTTGGGCTATGGCCTCAACACCCTGATCTTCAGCAAAGAGCTCAAACCTTGGACCGAATTTTTGGCCACGGGGCCCTGGCTTATCGGTGCCTCCGTCGTGGCCGCCTATCTTTTTGACGCGAACGAGTGGATCCTGGGCGCTTCGGGTCTTTCGTCCCTGCTCTTGCTGCTTTGCATGCATCGGGGCGGTCGTGAGACCATGCGTGGCTACCAGGCCTCCGAGTGGCTCTGGGCCTGCTTTGACATCGTGCCCGCGGCCTGCTTGGCGACCGTATCCAGCCTGGCTGGGAGACGATGAGGGAGAGTTGCAATATGGATTTTTGCTTGACAAGCCCATACCAGAGAACTAGCATTCGCCGCCGATGGAGACTGGTTCCTTGAAATTCGGATTATTCATCACAGCGCTGACCCTGTTGTTCTGGGTCCAACCCAAACAGGTCCAGGCGGCCGAAAGGCCACCGGACGTGGTGCGGGGAGCGCCGATCATTCCCTGGGCCAAATCCGTGGGAGAGCATCGTTACCGATCGCCGCGCGCTTACGAAGGCACCATCAAGTACTACAAAAAAACCATGCGCGGTGGTTGGAAAGTCGCCTGGAAAAAAATCATCAACACCAGCAGCACCCGAGCCAAGCACATCGCCAACCGCAACAAGGCCAGAAAAAAGGATCGATGGGAAGGCATCAACATCTACGAACACAAAGGTGCCACCTACATCTACGTGATATACAGCGACAAAGAAAAGCAAGACATCAAAGAAGGCAAGAAGCCGAGCAAGAAAAAGAAAAGAAAGAAGAAGAAGAAGAAGAAGAAGAAGAAGAAGAAAACAAAGAAAAAGAAAGCAAAAAAACGCGCCAAGAAAAAATAGCGTGAATGGCGGATCGTCTAACGGCAGGACGGCAGTCTCTGGATCTGTCTATCAAGGTTCGAATCCTTGTCCGCCAGTACCCAAAAGCCCCACCGGGCTCAAATCCGGTGGGGCTTTTTTTTTGTTCTTTTTGTTGCTCTTTTTCCAATATTTTTCTTGCCAAGACATCTTGCACATGTTACCTATCCGCCACTTCCTGAGACTGAACATCGTAGAGTGGGCCTAGGCGGTCCGCTCTTTTTTATTTTGTCTCTGAAGAAAACAGTGAGGCGCATGACCAACAGAGCAACAAGAACAGCCGACAAGGCAACCGAACTCATTGATCCCATCGCCATGGATCTGGGTCTGGAACTTGTCCAGGTTCGCTTGTTGCATGAGCAAGGTGCGTGGGTGCTGCGCGTCCTGGTGGACAAGCCTGAAAGCCAAAAGGGGCAAGGCGTAACCATTGCTGATTGCACCAAGCTCTCACGGGAGTTGGCGGACGTACTGGACGTAGAAAATCTGATCCCCGATCGTTATCGATTGGAGGTCTCCTCCCCCGGCTTGAACCGACCTTTGATCAAAGACGCCGACTTCGAGCGATTCAAGGGACTTCAGATTGTTTTGAAGACCCGGCAAGCCGTTGACGGCGCTCGAAGCTTCCATGGCTTGTTGATGGGCATGGAAGACGCACATGTCATCTTGGAGATTGACGGGGAGCCCAAGCGCTTCCAACGTAGCTTAATTGAACGAGCCAACCTGGTACCGGAGTTGTAGACGAGGTGTTTGCACTTCCGGACGCAGGCTATTGGATTTTGAGGAGTCATTCATGCAATCGAACTTGAACCACACGCTGGAGATGGTCACCCGCGAAAAAGGCATCGACAAGGCGATCCTCATTGACGCCCTGGAATCAGCCATGTTGACGGCGGCCAAAAAGCGATATGGCCTGGAACGAGATCTGGAAGTGCAGTTCAACGAAGAATTCGGCGAAGTCGAAATCTTCGAGTTCAAGACGGTGGCCGGCAAGGTAACCGACCCATTAACCGAAATTTCGCTGGAAGAAGCAGTCAAACTGGACCCGGAAGTCCAGGTGGATGACTCCTTGGGCATCAAATTGGACACTTCGAATTTGGGCCGCATCGCAGCCCAGACCGCCAAGCAAGTGCTCATCCAGAAAGTGCGTGAAGCGGACAACGCCCTGGTCTACGAGGAATACAAGGATCGCAAGGGCGAATTGGCCACCGGCGTCGTGAGGCGTTTCGAGCGCGGCAACTCCATCGTGGACTTGGGACGCGCCGAGGCCATGTTGCCCGTGCGCGAACAAGTGCCCCGCGAAAACTACCGCCCAGGCGATCGCATCCAGGCTTATGTCCTGGAGGTTTACCCGGAGGCCAAGGGTGGGCCACAGATCATCCTGTCGCGCACCAGCCCCGGCTTGCTCATCAAGCTCTTCGAAATCGAGGTCCCGGAGATCGACGAAGGCATCGTCACCATCGAGACATCCGCCCGCGAGCCAGGTGCCCGCAGCAAAATCGCCGTCTCCTCTCGGGACGCGGATGTGGATCCGGTGGGCGCATGCGTGGGCATGAAGGGCTCTCGGGTGCAAGCCGTGGTGCAGGAGATGCGCGGAGAAAAAATCGACATCGTGCCCTACAGCCCGGATCCGGCCACCTTTGTTTGCAACGCTTTGGCCCCGGCCGAAGTTTCCCGCGTCATCATCAACGAAGACACCCACAGCATGGAGATCATCGTACCCGACGATCAACTCAGCCTGGGCATCGGACGCAAGGGCCAAAACGTGCGCCTGGCCTCCCAACTGAGCGGCTGGAAGCTGGACATCAACTCGGAAAGCCGAGTGGCCGAGATGTGGAACAACGCACTTACATCACTCGGTAAAATCGAGGGTGTGGGCGACATCATGATCGACACCCTGTACAAGTATGGCTTCCGATCAGCACGCGAAGTGATGATGGCAGACATCGAAGCACTCATGGACGTACCCGGCATCGGCGACAAAATGGCCGAACGCATGCAGCGCTCGGCAGCTGGCGTGGTCGTGGACGAGGAGGACGAACTCAGGGCCGAGGCCGCCACGCGCCTGGCGGAGGCCGAAGCCAGTGAGCTGGGCGTGGAGGGCGAACATGAACGCTTCCTCCTGGTGCGAGGCATCGGCGACAGAACCGTCGATCAATTGGCGGATGGCGGCTACTATACCTTGTTGCAGGTTCACGAAGAAACCAACGTGGTCAAGCTTGGCGAGGTGACCGACATCGGCATCAAGAAGGCCAGGCAGCTTAAGCAAGCCGTGGCCACCTACCTGGAAGAGGCGGCCCGCGAGGCCATTCTGCCCGACGCTGAGGCGTAAACCGCGGAAGAGGCAGTCGAGCCTGAGACCCAACACGACTCTGGCGAGGACGCCTGACCCAAAGGCGAACAGTAGGTATCGGAAATGACACGCGCAGGCCAAAAACGCTCTGGCCGCAGGG
>JAUVAM010000378.1 GCA_030591745.1 Deltaproteobacteria bacterium | reverse complement strand
CGGGTGCAGATAGTAGGCCAAGAAACCACCCCAATAGTCGAAGTTGACCATGCGCCCCTGAAGTTCGGCCTCCTGCAGAAAGGCCACGCCCTTTTCGGCCACACATCCCGGAGCGAAGGGTCCAGGCTCCAAGGGGCCGGGCCGCCGCTCAAACGACCATGCCAAAACCGAGATCACCACCAGACCGGCCAGCAGGGGTATTAACCAGCGACGCTTCAACAAGCCCTGCCAGGTATCGCGCCTGGACAGAAACCAGGCATGCGCCTCCCGAAGCACCAGGTGGATGGGGATAAACGCCAAAAAAAGCATGCGCCGGGTGCTGAAGGCAAAAAAGAGAGCAGCCAAGGCAGGCAAAACCAGAGGAAAAGCATCGCCAGGCTCTTTGCGTCGGTAGCTCAAGAAAGAAGCGAGGAGGGTTAAAGCACTCAGCATGACAAAAAAAGTGATCAGATGCGGATTGCCCTGCCAAACATCCAGCCTGAACAAAGGGAGCCATTCCCTACTCGCGACGTTGTTCAGGGCCTGGGTCTCCAAAACATAAAAAGCCAGATCAAGGCCGGCAGGTTGCAACAGCACGGCGGCACCGCTGAGCGCACCCAGGCGAATCCAATGCCAAAGCAAATCAGAATTTCGACGCCGCAAAACCACCATCCGGATCAAGACTTCCGCTACGGCCAAAGCACATAGACCGGGCACAATGACAGCGCTTGAATGAATGTTCACCCATGCCACCAGCCAGAAGACATAGCCAAACCAGCGCAGCTTTCGCCAGGGCCCTTGCACCGATAAGAACAGGTAATAGCCGATCGCCAAAAGCAACCAGCCAATCAGGTGGGGTCGCATGGTAGAAAAAGGCTCGATGAGCAACCAGTAAAGCACCAGCCCCATCACCACCGCACCGGCCCGCGGGCAACGGCGCCAGAAAGCCAAGGCCAAGAATGCCAGGGTAAGCCCGACCAACAGGCCGCGCAAAATCCGCAAGCCCCACCATCCACCCAGGCGATGAACCGCCGCCAGCATCAATTGGGCACCCCATTCATGCTGGGTCCAGGCCTTGCCCTCGGCATTGAAGGTCAATGGGTCCTGGGAAAGAAGCCCACCCGCATCCATCATCAACTCACCGATGCGAAGATGCCAAAAGAGATCACCATTCTGAAGCGAAAATGTCTGCTGGACCGTTACGCCCAATATGAAAAGACCGACAAACAACAATAATCCAGTCATCTTCGGCTTTTGGGGAATCTCTTGTTCTTGGTCCAGGTGCATGGGGGTTCCCTAGTCGTTCGCTCCGACCTTAGCAGAGCGTGGCCTGCGGTCAAGTCAGTGTCCACCCATGGAGCCTTGCCTGCCAAAGCCCTGACGACTACAATCAGACCATCACACGCTTTTTTGGAGGACCCATGACAAGGCGACTCATCCCCATCGTCACCCTGTTGCTCTCGCTTTCTTTTATCTGCTTTCCCGTACCCACCAGGGCCCAGGATGAGAAGATCCCGATCGTCGTCATGGATTTCGCCTCCAAGGGGGGTGTAAGCCAGGAGCAAATGGACGCATTAAGTGATCTGCTCTCGGCGCAGATCGCCTCGATGGGTCCTTTCAAAGTCATCGGCAAAAACGACATCAAGTCCGCCCTGCAACTGGAAAACCAACGTTCGCTCTTGGGCTGTGACGACACATCCTGTGTTGCCGAATTGGGCGGGGCCCTGGGAGCCCGCTGGATTGTGGTGGGCAACGCCGGCCGCTTCGACAAGAGCTTTCTGATGAACCTGAAAATATTAGACGCCGAGCAGGTCAAGGTGGTCGCCGCCGTGGCTCGCATGGTCCGGGGCGATCAATCGGCCCTGATCGACGTCCTGGGCGAGACAGTCCACGAACTGATGACCAAGGCCGCCCCGGCCACGGGACACAAACCCGCCGAGCGAAAAACCAAGCCCATGCATCCCTACGTGTTATGGGGCCATGTCGCCCTCTGGAGCGGCGTGGGCTGCCTGGCCGTCGGCGGCATAGGCGCGGGCCTTGCCGGCAAATACGGCACCGACTACGAAAATGGGGACTTAGAAGCCGAAAGCAAGAGCGAAACCATGGCGGGCGTCATGTGGACCGGCTTCGGCCTGGGCGCGGCCCTGGTGACCACGGGTCTCATACTCTGGGCCATGGAGCCCGAGGATACGAGCCTGCTGGTGAGTGCGGCCCCAACGCAAGGCGGCGGCTTCGTCTTCGGTCTCAGCGGGAGGTGGTGATCATGAAACGAAACCTTTCAACACTGGGCATCGTAATCGCTCTCTTCCTCCTTTCTGGCTGCGACATCTTTGTGCCCGAAAAAGGCGACCTGAACCAACCCTGCCTGGGAAGCGCCTCATTGGGCTGGAAATGCAAGGCAGGCTTGGCCTGCATCGCATCCATGGACACCCCCACCTGCGTGCTGGTCACCGATGGAGGCCAGGAAGACGCCGGACTCGACGCGGGTGTTGACGCAGGTGAGGACGCTGGCACAGATGCGGGAATTGATGCCGATGAAGATGCCGGTGTGGACGCGGGAGGCGACCAAGAAATTGCTTGCGTCGTGGATGGCGTTCCAAACAACGGCGAAATCTGCGACCCTCAGGGTCCTGTTTATGCAGGAAACCAAAACTCCTGTGAAGATTGGGAATTTGTGGGCGGCTCCCTGGCTTGCACTCAAAACTGCCAAATCGACACCTCCGGATGCCACAACTGCGGTGACTTAATCATCGGCGAAGATGAAGTCTGCGACTTCAGCGCCACCCCGCCCGTACCGACAGATTATTATTGCTCCGATGAGGGCTTCTTTGATGGCATTTTGGGATGCACGTCAGAATGCGAGCTCGACTTGTCGGGCTGCCACAACTGCGGCAACGGGAGCATCAACGAAGATGAGGAATGCGACGACCAGGACATGCCCTACGCCGATTGCCAGGGTTATGTCCCCGACTACATCAGCGGCGCACTGAGCTGCAATGCCGACTGCAGCCTCGATCTTCAAGACTGCTACGCCTGCGGAAACGAAGTGGTCGACCTCGAGTTGGGAGAAGTCTGCGAAGAGGGAATCTACAACGGCAGTTCCTGCGAGACCGAGGGCTTCGACGGAGGGCAGATCGCTTGCGGCACCGACTGCTTGAGTTTTGATCTCAGCGACTGCATCGGCTGCGGCAACGGGCGGATGGATGGCGACGAGGAATGTGAAATCGGGGTGGCTCCGCTGACCAGAAGCTGCGCTGAGTTGGGCTTCCCCGCCGAGGTCTTGGATGCCTCCTGCTCGCTTGATTGCACCTGGGACCGGGCCGAATGCACCACCATCTATCGGGCCATCGAGATGGACACCGGCTGCGCCAGCCCCATTCACCTGAGCTGGGCTCCGGAAAATGGTGGACTGGATCGCCTGCTTATCGCCTGCGCCTCCGGCCGCGTCGTTGTTTGGAGCATGGACCAGTCGGATCATCTGGCGCCGCTCACCAAAATTCGGGAGGTCCCGGATCTGGACACGAGTGCCATGAACCCTACCCTTCTCGGGGCCTGCCTGATGGATGGCCTGGATCGGCTCGTGGTCCTCATGGATGAAGACGGGTCCAGATATCTGAGCGACATGACCTGGACGACAGACACTTGGACCGGTGACCTGCCCGTCGAAATGTACGCCGGACATGCCCCGGACCGCCTGCGCTGCGCCGTTATCGACGGCCATTTCCTGGCGGCTGTTATCCAAACCGGTGACGACTACGGGAAGATCTATGACATCGAAGCAGGCGCAGCCCGGCTTGTCACCCCGCTTGGCAACGCCACGGATCTGACCCTGAGTGACAGTTTGGATTCTACCAACCTCGGACACTTGGCCATCTCGACCGATGGCACCGATGGCAGTACCAGCAGAGCCGGGGTCGAAATGTGGAATCTCCAAGATCTGATCGGAAACACCTCAGCAGCCGAAGACTATCTCTACGGCATCCACGTCCACGCCACGGCCCTATGTCCTGACGGAAGCTACTGGGCGGCGGCACACGAAGAGGATATGGACTACCAAGACACTTTCACTGTTTGGCCATGGGTGGAAGAAGAGGGCAACAGCGGCTGGTGGGAACCAAGCACTGCATCCGGAGACAGCCTCTACGGCGACCTGGCCTGTCGGCCGAATGGAAGCCACGATTTCTTCGCCATCGATGGCACGGCAAACGGCAGAAGCGAAATCCGCCTTCACCCCGAATTCGGCTTTGAATACACCGGCGCTCGGGACTGCGGCCCCGAGGCAAACAGGGTCCGCATGGAGTTCTCGCCCGACGGCAACTGGTTGGCCACCTGGGTTGACGGGGACCCGGGCCTGACGGGCGGCCCGCAAGTTCGCATCTGGCACGTAGATACCTTACGAAGCGAACTCAGCAACTAAAAACCTGGATGCGGAAACTCAATTGACGCATCTCGCTCAACTGCAGAATTAGCCTTCCCCCTTGCCCATCTGCCACATCCCGTCTAAAATCGGCCGCATACTTTACCCAGGAGAATCAATGCGCCTTGTAAGCCTAACTGCAATTCTCGTGATGGTCTTGTCCTTGTCGCCCAATCCGGCCCTGGCCGACGATCCGGTGGCCGTGGCGGTCATGGATTTCGCCTCGAAGGGCGGCGTAACGCAAGAGCAGATGGACGCTTTGGGCGACATGCTGGCCAACAACATTCGATCGGCAGGCAACTACAAAGTCATCGGCAAAAGCGACATCCGGGCTGCCTTGAACATGGAAAACCAAAAACAGCTCTTGGGCTGCAGTGACGAATCCTGTATCGCAGAAATCGGCGGGGCCTTGGGCGTGCGCTGGGTGGTCCTGGGCAACATCAGTCAATTCGGCGATCTCTTTCTTTTGAATCTGAAGCTCCT
>JAUVAM010000318.1 GCA_030591745.1 Deltaproteobacteria bacterium | reverse complement strand
GGCAGTCCTTCTATCGCTTGATGAGCAAACATGGGTTGGGCAAGTGAAGGACGAGGCGCAGCGTTTTGGACGCTTCAAGCTGATTGAGCGGCTGGCCGTGGGGGGTATGGCTGAGCTCTACCGAGCGGAGCTGACCGGCCCCTATGATTTTTCCAAGACCGTGGCCATCAAAAAAATTCTGCCTGAACTCAACCGCACCCGGCGATTTCGGAAGATGTTCCTTCGAGAGAGCCGCATCATGGCCGACCTCAACCACGGCAACCTGGTTCAAGTCTACGAACTGGGGGAGGTGGATGGGGTGCTGTTCATGTGTATCGAATACGTGGACGGATGCGATTTGGCCCGTCTGTTGAAACGCTTGCAGGCTGACGGGCGGCGGCTTCCTCCGTGGCTGGCTGTTTGGATCGTGCGGGAGGTGGGTCGCGGCCTTGCCTATTTGCACAGCAGGAAGGACGAGCAGGGTGGGGCCTTGTCCATCGTGCACCGGGACGTGAACCCGCATAACATTCTGCTGTCAGCTCAGGGTGACGTGAAGCTGGGCGATTTTGGCATCGCCAAGGGCCTGACCGATGAGTTGCAAACACGTCAGGGGCAGATCAAGGGCAAGCTGGAATATTTGTCTCCGGAACAGGCCAAGGGCGATGTCTTGGGTCCGACTTCTGACCTTTACGCCTTGGGCCTGGTGCTTTTCGAATTGCTTACGGGGCAACGCTATTTGCAGGGCCCCTCCGACTTCGAACTCATGCGGGCGGCGGCTCGTCCGGTGTGGCGTTCGGCCCGAGGGCTCAACCCCGAGGTGAACCAGGCCACGGAGGACCTGTTGTCTCGCTTGCTGCGGCCAGAACCACAGGCCCGTTTTGTCAGCGCCGAGGCCCTGGTGGCGGCTTTGGATGCCTTGGGCTTGGTGCGGGTCGGCAGTGATCCGCCAGGCACCTTAGCGGCTGAAGTGGAGCGGGTCCTTCAGCCTGTCGAAAAGAGGTCGGCCCTGCCATCCACCGAGGCTGCAGAGAAGCTGGACGAAGACCCCTTGGCGATGGTGGCCCTTAAGGGCGCTTTGGAGGGGGGCTCGGCCCGCAGGACCGGCACCATGTCTTTGGATGATCTGGCCCCGCCCAAGTCCCGACGGCTTGGCTTGGGGCTCGGTCTGGCCTTGGGGATTTTGGTTTCCTTGGGCACATTATGGGTATGGCTGGGTCAGGATGCGGAGCCCATACGTCCACCCGAGGAGACGAAGGCGATTTTGCCTCAGCCTGCATCGGTGGAGCCCGTGCCAGAGTCCGTACCGGAACCCGTACAGGTGCCTGTGGTGCCGGTCCCCGATTCTTGGGCCGAGGTGGATCGCTTGCTGGCCGAGGAGCCCGAGGCCAGGCCCAGACCTGTCAAGAAGATTCAGAAGAACAGGAAGAAGAAGCGACGACCCCCCGTCACCAAGGTGACCAAGGTGGCCAAGGTGACACCTGCTGCCAAGGGCTGGAGCCGGGCCGTACGACAGGTCTGGCGAGACCGGTGGCGAACTCTGCGGAAACAAGCCTCCAAGCGAGGTGTCCGACCCGGTGACTGCCAGGCTTGTGATGCCCAGGCACGGGCTTGGGCCAAGGCCTTTAAGGCGCAGGACGAAGGGGCGGCCATGTCCGCCGCTCAGGGTTACGGAAGAGCGCTTCAGGCTCAGCGCATCGACGGGGATTTCATCGATCGAAAGCTCAAGCGACTGCGGTCGGCCATTGAGCGCAGTGGCAAATCCCAGGCCCATGAGGCACAGGTCAAGCTCATTTTGACCGAGGTGGTGGATGGGAGGCTGGAGCAGGCCAACCGGGCCATCAATCGGCTCTATTTCAAATTGAAGTGAGGGCGGACAAAGCCCTCAAGGCTTGCTTGACTTGACGCGTTCCGGCAAGCCCTGGAAGCGATCCCCGTGGCCTGAATGGTAGGCAAGGTCCATCGGGGTTTGGCCTGCCTTGGTTCGGGCCTTGGGATTGGCACCCAAACCCAACAAGAGCCTGGCGGCCTCTTCGTGGGCACCCTTGTAAGCCAGGTGAAGGGCCTGCTCTCCCTTTTTGTTGGCAGCGTGGATGTCCGCGCCTTTTTCGATCAGAACGCGCATGATCGCCGCCAGACCGTAAACGGCCGCCCGGTGCAAGGGCTGATCGCCCACAATGGTTTGGGCTTTGGGATCCGCGCCTTTTTCCAACAGCCTGCGAAGCAACTCGACATCGTCTTGGCCCGCGGCCCAGTACAAGACCCCTTGACCCCGGGCGTCGTATCGATTCACTTTGGCACCGTGGTCGAGCAGCAAACGGGCGATGGGGCCGTAGCTTGCCACCGCCCGATGCATGGGCACGGTCCCGTTGCTCGTGGCCAGGTTGGGGTTGGCTTGTTTGTCCAGCAGCATCTTGACCGTTTCTGCCCGGCCTTTGTTTACGGCCAAGTGCAGGGGCGTCCATCCTGCCAGGTTTTGGATGTTCACTTTCGTGCCGGGTCGGCTCAGCAGCTTGATGCACATGGCGGTGTAACCCTGCTTGGCGGCCAGGTGCAGGGCTTGCTCACCGTAGTTATTGGTTTGGCTTGGATCGGCGCCTCGTTTCAGTAGCAGCCAAGCCAGGTCTTTTTTGCCCAGGTACAGAGCACGGAGCAGGGGGGTGTATCCGCTGATATCCCGTGCTTCGATTTTTGCTCCAGCGTCGAGCAGGGCCCGGACGACCTTCGGGTCCCCGCCTATTATCGCTTTGTGAAGGGCGTTGATCCGGAATTGGTTCTCGGCTTCCAGATTGCTTTTGTGGTGGATGTGGGCTTGTACTTGGGCCAGGTCGCCGGCCTCTGCCGCTTCCAGCAGGGGGCGAGTCGGTTTGGGGATTTGCTCCTGACAGGCCCCAGCCATGAGGAAAAAGAATCCAAAGAAAGCAGGAATACTCCATGCTCTGGTTTGAAGGTGGGGCATGTCTATTTCGTTCTCCTTCCTTAAACCGTACCCATCATAGGCCTTCGGATAACCCTCGGGCAAGGTCGACGATTCCTCTCAGGCCATGATTTTCCTCAACATGGGCGGCAAGGGGTGATAGTGAACGGTGAGAGTTAAGGAGGTAGGTTTTTCATGGAAGCCAACTGTTTTGTCTGGGACGTGGATCCGATTTTGGCGCACATTTGGGGGCCGATCGCCATCCGCTACTATGGACTTAGTTTTTTGCTGGTTTTTATTCTCGGCTGGGTCTTTTTGCACTGGCAGTTCAAGCGCTCGGGGCGAGGCGCTCAGCTCGCGGCTGATTTTTTGTATTGGGCCATGGGCGGCATCGTGCTCGGTGCCTGGTTCGGTCATCGTTTCTTCTATGAGTTCGATCGGATTCTGACCCACCCCCTGTATCTCATCGATGTGCGTGGGGGCTTGAGCGGGCTTTCCTCCCACGGTGCCACCATCGGCCTCTGTCTGGCGCTGATCATCTACGCCAGGCGCCGCAAAGTGCCCATGGGCGAGATGTTTGATCGGATCAGTTTTTCAGCCGCCGTGGGGGCCACCCTGGTTCGGGTGGGCAACTTCTTCAACTCGGAGATTCTGGGTCGTCCAGCTGATGTCTCTTGGGCTGTTTGTTTTCCTCGCGTGGACCAACCCTTGGTGGCCCGGCATCCTTCGCAGCTGTACGAGGTGGCCATCGGGCTTGCCGTCTTGGGTCTTTTGGTCTTGGTCGACCGCCTGGCGGGTCGGGAAAAACGCCCCCGTTGGTTGCTGGCTGGAGTCTTTTTCTCCACCTATTTTCTGCAACGATTTTTCGTCGAGTTTTTCAAGGCCCATCAGACCCTTTCGATGGACTCGGCTTTGACCATGGGGCAGTTTTTGTCCATACCCTTTTTCGCCCTGGGGGTGGGATTGGTCATCTGGTCGCTGAAGTCCGGTCCACGCACCGACGAAGCCGTGGCCGAGGCCTTGGCCGAGGCAAAGAAAACCAGCAAGAAAAAGAAGACCAAGTAGATCCGAGGGGAGAAAATTCATGAAGAAGTGGCTAGGGGTGATTGTCGGATTGTGCTTGCTGTCGGCCTGCGAGGACAACGACAGGAGCCTGCTTCCCTGGTGCGGTGGGCCTGGTCAAGACATGGCCGCATTCGTGGATCCCTTCATCGGCACCTTGGGTTCGGGCAACGCCATCCCCGGCGCGCTCATGCCGCATGGCATGGTCAAGCTCAGCCCCGACACGGTGGTCGAGGCTTTTAGTGTGGACGCTTATGAGTACGCAAGCGATTTCATCGAGGGGTTCAGCCACACCCACCTGGAGGGCCCCGGCGGCGGAGGCAATGGATACAGCCATATTTTGTTTTTGCCGACCACCGGCGAATTGAACCTGGACCCAAGCAGCCGACCCTCCCATTACAATCATTTGTCCGAGGCCGCCGAACCAGGATACTACGCGGTGAGCCTGTCAACTTACGGGGTGCGGGCCGAACTCACGGCCAGCGCACACGGCGGCATGCATCGTTATACCTATCCGGCCCAGGAGCCGGCTCGTGTAATTCTGGATCTGGGCCATAGCCGGGGTGAGTCTCGCGGGGGATGGCTGCATGTCGAAGATGGCTTGATTCGGGGCATGGGGGAATACAACGTCCATCCGCTGCTGGATCTTCTGCTGAGCGAGCCGGACAATTTGACCGGCCAAAGTCGTGTCTATTTTCACGCCAGTTTTGAGCCGGCTTTTGCTTCTTTCGGAACCTGGT
This sequence comes from Deltaproteobacteria bacterium, assembly GCA_030591745.1. The sequence goes on along the minus strand of JAUVAM010000318.1, from coordinate 793 downwards.
CGTCGACGGGCGTGGCGCAAGAGGGCCAGGCTTCGGCCACGGGTAGCAAGATCGGTGCTTGGGTGGAATTCGAACCCGGCACCCGGCAAGTCCTGGTGCGAGTGGGTATCTCTTTTGTGGATGAGACGCAGGCCGAGCTTCATCATGATCAAGAGTTGGCGGACAGATCATTCGAGCAAATACGGCACCAGGCTGCGGCGGCCTGGGCCTGCTTCCTCGGCCGAGTGGAGATCGAAGGCGGCAGTGAATCCGATCGCCGATCCTTTGCCACGGCCTTGTATCGCAGTCTGTTCCAGCCCTCGGACCTGACCGAGGCCGGGGGCGTGTTTTTTTCCGGGGCGGACGGCCAGGGACAGGTTTTTTCAGGGAAGGATTTTCGTTTTTTCACCGACGACTGGTGCGCATGGGATACCTATCGCACCGCCCATCCGCTGGCCACGCTTTTGGCTCCCGAGCGGGTGGAGCATGTGCTGGCCAGTTATCTGCACCTTTATGAACAGGGTGGTTGGCTGCCCAAATGCACTTGGCACGCCACGGGCTACAGTCGCGTGATGATCGGCAACCACGCCGTGGCCATCATCGCAGACGCTTTGAGTAAGGGTTTTGATGTGCCTGATGGGGAGAAACTTTGGGCGGCGGTGAACAAGGCCGCCATGGAGGACAATCCGGACCAGGCCCCTGACGGGCTTTGCGGGTATGCCAACCTGGGCACACCGGTCGATTATCGGGATTTGGGTTATGTGTCTTCGGAATGTGATCCAGGCCAGAGCGTATCCATGACCTTGGAATACGC
>JAUVAM010000529.1 GCA_030591745.1 Deltaproteobacteria bacterium | reverse complement strand
TAGCGTCGAGCCATGGCGTCGATTTTTTCGAGAAGCGTGACCAGGGGATGGACACAGCGCACTTCAATGGGCCGGTTGTCATCGAATTCTTCGAGAATGCCTTGTCCCGCGAGCTGTTTGTGCACAAAAGAACTGAGCGATTTTTCTGTCCACGGCAGCACGCGGGCATGACCCACCTCGAGTCGAACAAATGGGGTCATGGTAGGTGCAAGTTCGGTGAGGAGGACGCCGGGGTAATGACCCAGGTAATCTGTTCCGCGAGCCTGCTTGTCGATCCGGCTAGCGTCCTGCTCGATGCGGACGCCAGGCACGGTGATGGTGTCGGCAAGCGCATCATAGAAAGCGCGACGTCTTGCAACAGGCCCTTTATTGGTGCTTGTCCAGTTCGTGACTTCAGGCAGGCTCTCACAGGAACCCTGCTGGATCATCAGGTCGAGATCCTCGGAAAAGCGCTGGATCAAACCGAAGCCCTTGGAGAGAGACGTGCCGCCCTTGAACCAAATGTCGAGTCCCAATTGATGCAAGGCCCAGAGGCAGTGTGTCACCCAGTAGTCCTTCTCTATGAGGGCTGCCGCGATGCCTGTCTGGCGCGCCACGATCTGTACGAGTTCTGGGAATTCGGGGTCTTCGTGAACAAAGCTCATGAGGGGTCACTCGCCTCGCGTATTGCGCAGGCAATCTTTTACCAGGGCGAGGGTCTTCTTGGTCCCGTATTGTTTTGCCATGTCGAAAAGTCGCTCCCTGTTCCATCGCTCCTGCCTCAAGGTGGCGACCAGCCCGTCAGAGAGTTCAGCAAGTGAGATACCGGCCATGTCGTGATGCTGCAAGAGATCGACGATGAACCACTCCGGTGAGGGGGGTTCAGGATAGAGCACCCTGCGTAACAGGAAACGCCGGCCGTCGAAGAAAAACTCTCCGCTGCGCTTTTGATTGTAAACCAGTGTCGATGAAAACATGGCCGTGGCCCCAAGCCCAAGGGCATTCCACTTAGGCGGCCCGGTGATCAGGAAAGGGCTGTCGTCCAAGAAGGCGCGCATGAGTTCGGTTTCTCCTGGAGGTGCCTGACCGAAACGGCTTTCGACCGGCGCATAATATATGCCGTGGGCAGCGTGCATGAGTTTGCCCTCGCGCACGAGGCGCTTGGCGAGGCGGGCCGGGTTGGCGCTAAAGCGGCGAAGATTGCGAGTTCGATAGGCTCGGCCCGGTTCAAATTCTGGTTCTGCTGCTCGGCTCATGGCAATTGACCGTATTAAGTTTACTGTATAATAAGTACAGTATCGTGCGCCGAAAGTCAAGGCTCGCTGTTGAGCGCCTCGGTCGTGATTGTATTGAGTCTGGGGATGCTCTAGCAGGCGAGTAAAAACTCTACTCGGCGCCCAACTGCTTGAAGGCCTTGCGTCCCGCGTAGACCGCGGAGCTGCCGAGCCATTCTTCGATGCGAAGCAGTTGGTTGTACTTGGCGATGCGTTCCGAACGGGAGGCCGAGCCGGTTTTGATCTGTCCCGCGCCGACCGCCACGGCCAGGTCTGCGATGGTGGTGTCTTCGGTTTCGCCAGAGCGATGGGAGATCACGGAGGTCATACCAGCCCGGTGGGCGGTGTCGACGCATTCCAGGGTCTCGGTCAAAGTACCGATCTGGTTGACCTTGATCAGGATGGAGTTGGCGGCACCCTGCTCGATGCCGGTCATCAGGCGGCCCGTGTTGGTCACAAACAGGTCGTCTCCGACGATTTGGATCTTGTCGCCCATTTTCTTGGTCATGTTGACCCAGCCGGACCAGTCGTCTTCGGCCAATCCGTCTTCGATGGAGATGATGGGGTATCTTTCCACCAGATCCGCCCAGTAATCGACCATGCCCGCCGAATCCAGCTCTTTGCCGTCGCCTTCGAGCTTGTAGATCTTCTTGGCGCTGTCATAAAACTCAGTGGCGGCAGGGTCCAAGGCCAGCATGATGTCTTTGCCGGGCTCCAGGCCTGCTTTGTCGATGGCCTCCATGATGACCTTCAGGGCCTCTTCGTTGGAGCCCATTTCCGGGGCGAAGCCACCTTCGTCCCCCACCCCGGTGCTCTTGCCTTGCGCCTTGAGCACCTTCTTCAATTGATGGAAGATCTCGGCGCCGTAACGCAGGGCTTCGGCAAAAGTAGGCGCGCCCAAAGGCACGACCATGTATTCCTGAATATCCAGGTTGTTGGTGGCGTGCTGGCCGCCGTTGAGGATGTTCATCATGGGGACGGGCAGCTTGCGAGCAAAGACGCCGCCCAAATAGCGATAGAGCGGTTGCTCGACATGCATGGCCGCGGCGCGGGCCGCTGCAATCGATACGCCTAAGATGGCGTTGGCGCCCAAATTCGCCTTGTTGGGGCTTCCATCCAGTTCCAGCATGACCTTGTCCAAGGCCAACTGCTCAAGCGCGTCCATGCCGATGATTTCCGGCACGATCTTCTCGTTGACCATGGCCACGGCCTTACGCACGCCCTTGCCCAGATAACGCTTGTCGTCGCCGTCGCGCATCTCCAAGGCTTCGTGCTGGCCGGTGCTGGCGCCCGAGGGAACGCAGAATCGACCGTAAGCACCACTGGCCAGACCCACTTCCACTTCCACCGTGGGGTTGCCGCGGGAATCCAAGATTTCTCGTGACCTGACTTCAATAATTTCGCTCATGACGACCTCCCGACGGGGGTATGGGTTCTAATGCAATGGAAGGCTGGCATATAGCACATCTGGGCTGGAAAGCAAACGACTCAGAATTTCCCAGGCAATAATAGACTGATGGGCAGACGATGGTCGCCCTGGAAGGAAGTTCGATCGGGCTCAAGAACCGAAGTCGATGATGATTACCCCGCGCTGTTCGTCGTCCGAGGGACGGCTGTCCTCTTTTTCGTTGGGCTCCTCTTCGATGGGAAGCTCAACCACAGGACGTTCATCCCGGCGGCGCGCTTGCTCGCGACGGCGTTTCTTGAGCTCTTCAATGATGTATGCATCTAACATGGTTTTGTCCTCTTTGCTGGCCCTCGTGTCAATATAGGCTCGCAATTGTATAGACGCAAGAAGCGTGCCTGGGGTTTTTCGTTTGCTAAAATATTTTACATTGAAAATACGTGGGCTTAGCTTATAAATGGCGGAGGAGAAATTTTCGCGTCAGAAAAACTCCGCAATTATTGCGGGGTTTCTGACAAAATCTGCGGTCAGTCTGTTCGGTGCAGGTAAACGACGGCCAGCACCCGGGACAGAAGCTGCCCATGATGGGTCACTCGATGAGGCATGTTGGCATCGTAGTAAAACGAATCGCCTGGCCCCAAGACGAACTGTTCCTCTTGCAATTCAACGAGGATTTGCCCCTCTAAGACGAAGAGAAATTCCTCGCCGGAATGAGAGCCCAGTTCTTCCACTTCAGTGGGCTTTTCGTCCTTGGTGGAAGGAGGCGAAATGGTGACCAAGAAGGGCTCCATGAAGCGTTCACGCTTTTCCGATCCCAGCGCATGATACTCGTAGCCATAATCGGCACCGCTCTTCGACGCAAAACGCGCGGCCACTTTTTCGTCACCGGCCCTGAAAAGACTATAGAATTTCCTCGGCCCCTGTTCGAAAAAATGCCCCATTCGAACCCCAAGGCCGTCGCAAATTTTGATCAAGGTACCCAGGGCTGGAGAGATCAGATCCTCTTCCACATGCTGCAGCTCCTGCATATCCAAGCCACAGCGCTCGGCCAACTGCTC
>JAUVAM010000343.1 GCA_030591745.1 Deltaproteobacteria bacterium | reverse complement strand
CCGTAGCTTTCGCCGTCGGTGCAGACGAAGACCAGGCGGTCTTCCCCCGTGTCGGGCCGGGCGGCGTCCGCCGCCGCTTGCAGCCGGTCGGCGAAAAAGCCCGCGTTGCGCAAGAGATGCTCGAAGGCCACGGCCTTGGAAAGGCCACCGTCGTAAATGAAAACGGAAATGGGGCCGGAGGCGGTGTGGTGGATGTAGACCCGATGGGTGGGCACGCTGCCGTCGCCCACATTCCGCCATTTGCCGCCCAGGGGCCGAACGGCCTCGATCTGTCCGGGTGCCAAGAGCACGAACTTCAAGCCGTTTTCGACCAGGTTGTCCAAGCTCGCCTGGTTGACGGCGGTCTCGGGCAGCCACATGCCCTCGGGCATGCGACCGAAGCGGCTGCGAAAGTCGGTCAAACCCCAGCGGATTTGGCTCTGCCGATCCCGTTCTGACGCCAAGGGCATGATCATGTGGTTGTAAGCCTGGGCCATGGCGTTGCCGAAGCCGCGCCCGGTTTGGCTTTCGCGATCGGCATCCAGAATGCGGCGATAGGTGGCCGGGGCCTTGGCCTCGAGGTAGTTCAGCAAAGTGGGGCCGAAATTGAAGCTCAAATGTTCGTAGTTGTTGACGATGTCTTTGATTCGGCCCCGTCCGTCCAAGACCCGCGAGCGGCCGTTGGGGCGGTAGCATTCGGCGGTGATGCGCTCGTTCCAGTCGTGATAGGGCGCGGCGGAGTCCTGTCGCTCAATGGACTCGGTCCAGGGGTTTTCCCTGGGGGGCTGGTAAAAGTGACCGTGAATAATGATCTGCGTTGTCATGGGCGGCAGTCTATCTTTCTTTTGCCTTCCGGGACAACTGAGCTAAGCTGTCCGCATGTATTTAGAGCTATCCATCGTCATCCCTGTTTTTAACGAAGAAGCCATGATCCCCGACTCGGTGGCCGGCCTTTTGGACCGCCTGGCACCTGTTTCCGGATCGTTTGAGATTTTGTTGTCCGAGAACGGCTCGACGGATCGAACGCTTGAGGTCGCCAAGGAATTGGAAAGCCGGCATCCCGAGGTGCGGCATCTGCATCACGCCGAGCCCAACTACGGCGCGGCCATGAAAAACGGCATTCGCGCGGCCCGCGGCAAGTATGTGGTCTGTGACGAGATCGATCTTTGCGACACGGGTTTTTACAAAAAGGCCCTGGGGATTCTCAGGACCGACGAGGCCGACATGGTGGTCGGCTCCAAGCTCGCCCCCGGTGCCGAAGACGAGCGCCCCTGGCTTCGTCACCTGGCCACCCAGGTACTAAACGGCATGCTTCGGGTGGGCGTGGGCTTTCGCGGCACCGACACCCACGGTCTCAAGGCCTTTCGGCGAGATCGCATAATGGACGTCTTGGACGCCTGCGTCATCGATCAAAACCTCTTCGCCTCCGAGTTCGTCATTCGCGCCGAGCGCATGGGCAAGCGAGTCGTCGAACTGCCGCTCCGCGTAGTGGAAAAACGCCAGCCCACGATCAACTTGTTCCAACGCGTCCCCCGCGCCTTGGTCAACCTGGGCCGCTTGGCCTGGGAAATCCGCATCAAGGACAGGCTGTAGTCCCTGTAATGACCCGCCGCTTCGCTTTAAGCATCGACTTAGATCCCCTATCCTGCTACCGAAAGATCTACAGCTTAGGCCCCGGCCCAAAATCCGAAAGCGAAAACGACCCGGTCTACACAAAAGCCATCCCGCGCTTCTGCGAACTCTGCGAGTCCCTGGGCATCAAGGGCACGCTCTTCATCGTGGGCGAATCATTAAACCAAGCCAACGCGGTTCACTCGGCAAGCAAGTCCGCCGAAGCCAAGCACGAACTAGCCAACCACACTCACAATCACAACTACGACTTATCCAAGACGGCGAAGGAAGAGCAAATCACCCGCTGCTCCGACGCCATACAAAACGCCTGCGGCCTCCGCCCCGTCGGCTTCCGCGCCCCTGGTTACTTACTTGGCCCCAATCTTCTCCCGCTACTCCCGGCCCAGGGCATCCGCTACGACTCCTCGGTCCTGCCCAGCCCCGCATACCAGGGCCTCAAGGCAAGCGTCCTCACTTTGATGCGCCTGCTTGGTCGACCCAGCGCCTCCATCCTCGGTGATCCCCGCGAGGCCCTGGCACCGAGCGCACCCTATCGCCCCAATCCCAATCGACCCTGGCGGCGGGGGATGAGTCCCTTGGTCGAGCTCCCCATCTCCGCCCCCCTCGGCCTGCCCTTAACCGGCGGGCTCTTGGCGCTGGGCGGTCGCCCCTTGTCCAAGGTGCTCGCCGCTCGCCTGGCCTCGACCGAGTGGGTGCAGCTCGAGCTGCACGGCGTGGATCTCTTGGACATCGTCTCGGACGGACTTGATCCGGCCCTGAGCGCGGAGCCTGCCTTGCGCATCGATTGGCGAAAAAAAAGGGGGCTCTATCGAGCGTTCATCGAAAAGGTGATCGAGGGAAGAGAAGTCCTGCGTTTATGCGACGTGAAACTGTAGGGGCGGCTTATCCCTTGCCGGGATGGTAGAAGGCCCGCAAGAGCCTGGGGTGCATTTCCGAAAACTCAACCCCAAAACCCACGATGTGCTCATGGGCGTGGCGCACCACGCGACCCTTCAGCATGTAGCCGGCCAAGGGCAGGTCTTCAAATCGAATCATGATGTCGGTGCCCAAAGGCGGGGGCTCGCGGTTGAGAAAGAAAGCACCGTTCAATGACACATCGTGCAGCACGCTCATGTGGTAGGTGCTCGGGTTGGTGCCGGTCAAGATAGGTACGGCGCGGTATCGTTTGTTTTCGCGTCGTTCGTCCAGCATGCTTTCCTCGTCCATCGGACAACCTCCTGTCACAAAAGCCCAGTCACAAAAATATTTTATTTTATAAGGGCTTGTTTTGTCAAGTTCAAGCATCACATTAGGGTTCGCTTCCGGGGTTTTGAGATGGCCGCGGGGTCGTGATATCATGCCCAAATCATACGCGCCGTAGTTCGGTTTCTTTTTGGGGAGGGCTAAGCTTTTGGAAGCCATCAAAAATACGCTAAACGATCTGGTAGACGGCCTGGTGCCGGACGAAATGGAAGATCGCTTGAAGCGCGTGGACACCCGCCTGAACGAGTTCGGGGTGGATCCTTTCGGCTTTGATCCCACTTACGTCAAGCCGGCCCTGATCTTTCTTCGCTTTTTATACGAGCGCTGGTTTCGGGTGCAGACCTTCGGCATGCACAACGTGCCCGAAGGCCGGGTCATGCTCATCGGCAACCATTCGGGCCAGATACCCTTAGACGCCATGATGATCGGCGCGGCCATGTTTTTGGAGGCCGAGCCACCCCGCATCGTCCGTTCGATGATCGAGAGGTGGGTGCCCAGCCTGCCCTTCGTCAGCTATCTCTTCCAGCGCTGGGGCCAAATCGTGGGCACGCGCGAAAACTGTCTGCGGCTTTTCGAAGCGGATCAGAGCATCCTGGTTTTCCCCGAGGGCATGCGCGGCATTTCCAAACCCTATTCGAAGCGCTATCAATTGCAGGACTTCGGCCTGGGCTTCATGCGCCTGGCGCTCATGTCGGACACGCCCATCGTGCCGGTGGCGGTCGTGGGCGCGGAAGAACAAGCGCCGCAGCTGTACAACTTCAAGCCCGTGGCCAAGCTCTTCGGCCTGCCGGCCTTGCCCATCACGCCGACCTTTCCTTTCTTGGGCCCCCTCGGCATGCTGCCTTACCCCTCGCGCTATCGGATTTATTTCGGCAAGCCCATGTTCTTTGAGGGCAACCCGGATGACGAGGATTCGGTGATGGCCGAGAAGGTCAACCAGGTCAAGCAAACCATCAGCCGCATGTTGCGCGACGGCCTCAAGGCCCGCGAGCACGTGTTTTGGTAGTCGGCGAGGAGAACGAAGATGGCTGAACGAAAAACGCCCCGTCGTCGCGCGCCACGGAAAAAAGCCGAGCCCAAGCTTAAAGATCCAATCGTCATCACCGGGATCTCGGGCAACCTGGGCAGGCTTCTGACCAAGCGCCTGCATGCCGATCACTCGATCATCGGCATCGACAAGCGGCCCTTTGAAGGCAAGCCCAAAGACGTGGTGCATCATCGGGTCGATGTGCGCCGACGAAAAGCCCAGGATATTTTCCGGCGCAACAAGATCAAGGCCCTGATCCACCTGGGCATGGTCCACAGGCCGGCCACCGGCGACAAAATCCATCAGGAGTGGAACGTCGGGGCCACCTTCAAGCTTTTGGAATACTGCCAGCGTTACAAGATCCCCAAGGTGGTGCTTTTGTCCACGGCTTATGCCTACGGACCCCAGCCCTCAAACTCCAATTTTCTGACCGAGGATGCCCCTTTGGGCGCGGGGCTTGAATACCCGGAAATGCGGGCCCTGATCGAATGGGACATGTTCGCGCAGAGTTTCTTGTGGAAGCATCCGGAGATCGAGACCGTCATCTTACGGCCGGTGCATGTCTTAGGCGCCTACGTGCGCAACGCGATCTCCCGCTATTTGCAATTGGGGCGTCCCCCGACCCTGATGGGTTTTGATCCCATGATGCAGCTTTTGCACGAAGACGATCTGATCCAGGCGATCTTTCTGGCCATGGAGCCGGGCCGGCGGGGCGTCTTCAACATCGACGGCCCCGGGGCGCTGCCCCTGTCGGCGGTCCTCGATACCCTGGGCAAAAGCTCGATCCCCGTGCCGCATCTTTTGGCCGAGCCCCTCATGAAGCGTCTCTGGAAACTGGGGCTTATCGACTTCTGGCCAGGCGACCTGCCGCATTTGCGTTATCAGTGCATGGTGGACGGGGCGCGAGCCAGGGCCGAGTTGGGCTATCGGCCCATGATGGATCTCAAGAGCACGATCCGAAGTATTCAATAAGCGCATCTTCGGTACATCTCCGCCGCATCCTGCCAAGCCCTGTACCCCATGCCAACCCATGCCAACCCATGCCAACCCATGCCAACCCAAGAAACCTCCCCCGGGCGGGGGAGGACGGGCCGAAGGCCCGGGTGGGGGGGCCGTCCATCCTCGCGATTCGGACCCATGCGCCGTCCACCCCCGCGATTCGCACCCTCGGGACCCTCGCACCCTCGGGACCCTCGGACCCATGCGCCGTTCACCCCCGCGGTTCGCACCCCCGGGACCCTCGCACCCATGCGCCGGGGCGAACCCACGCCCCCCCTTGTAACTCACCAAGCCCCCGGTGTAGAATCCGCGTTTAGGATCTAAACACCCCGCAAATTCAATAGATTGCGTGGGTGT
>JAUVAM010000270.1 GCA_030591745.1 Deltaproteobacteria bacterium | reverse complement strand
CCAGGTCAATCTCCAGACCTGGGCCTTGCGGCAAATCAACGGCAAGCGACTCATCCCTTACGGGTGCTATTGGCTAGAAGCGAGCTACCGGGTGGAAGGCGAAAAAGATGTATGGAACGGCCACATCGCATCCCCCCGCATTCCTTTCGATATCAAGAAACGGCAAGATCCGGTTTATCGCCAACCCGAATGAAGGGGCCTTGCCAGTTCAGCCTCCAACTATTCGCCTGGCACCTCGATTTGCAGCCTGTGTTATGATTCCACCCTCCCACTATGTGGCTGGCACCTTGAAGGCGGCACCTTGAAGGCGAGACGATTATGAGGAGGAAAGCTATGAGATTTTCCAATGTGATGACCTGTCTCCTGGCCTTGTTGATGGTGATCGGATGTACGGACGGAGACGATTTGGACTGCATCGACACCGAATGCGTGCAGCCGCCAGCAAACATTTGCGCCGACGCCGACACCCTCAGAACTTACGACTCGCAGGGCTCCTGCGACCCGGACACCGACGCCTGCGTGTACGGACATAGCGATATTGTGTGCGATCAGGGCTGCTTGGAGGGGCGCTGCGATTCCGTTGACCCCTGCGCTGGCGTGGTCTGTGATGAGCCGCCGGACAATCAGTGCGTCGACGCGTTGACGCTTAGGATTTTCGAGACTTGGGGGGTTTGCGGCCAGGCCGACGGCATTTGTGACTATGGCTTCACTGACCGGGCATGCTCGACGGGATGTGAGGATAATCGCTGCGTTGGCGAAGACCTGTGCGAGGGTGTCGTCTGTGACGATCCGCCTCCCGCTAGATGCCTTGATGACTCCACCGTCGAGGAATACGATTCGGCTGGCACCTGCGAAGCGAGCAGCGGTCGTTGTGACTATGAGCGGTCGGAACGGACATGCCCCGACGGCTGTGTTCAGGGCGTCTGCCTCGACCTGGGCGAGGACTACGCCCTGGTGATCCCGGCCGGCACGCGAGTATGCACTGACAAGAGCTCGAGCTGGGACGTATTTGGTGCTTACCAGACCAGGATGCGGGTCACTTTCCGCGACGGTGTGGTTTCCTTGCCCAAAAACGAACCCTCCTTCGAGCGTGACTGGATAGCCTCGGTCGAGTTCGGGCCCGACCGTGTGCTTCTTGATACCCTAACCAGCGGATACTTCACGCTAATCTCCTTGGCCGACCGGGACGAATACGAGTTCGTCCAGACCTTCTCGGACGGCACCATGAGCTACACGCTCACCTACAAGATCGAATTCGACCCGAGCGCCCCGGATGATCGTCTGAGGATCTTCGACGAGCTTTACCTCTCACCACCCCTCACCTATCCCGACAGCACGCTCGAACTCACCGTGGACCGTGAGGAATTTGAGCGCTGGTATTTTCTCACTTGCCGCCATGACCTCTACCTGCCTGTCCTCCACCGGGTCCAAACCGCTGATGGTGCTGATCTCGTGCTGGAGGAACGCTATTACTCGTCCGATGAGTGCATCCATGCCTGTCCCACGGCCCTGGTGCGGGCGAGTTTTCAGCTGGGACAGGAACATCGTCTGGTGGAAGATCCTTTCCGGCTCGCCTTCGTTGACGGCCAGCACAACTGGTTCGACCGGTTCCTGGTGGTGTTCGACGAACCGGTCGCGGACATCGAGGCCCTGTACTACTTTCCCAATGACAATCAGGTCCTGGAGAAAAAGGTCGACTATCTCGACGCCGATCTGAACGTGATGCGACAAAGCCTGGTCACGAGCCATACCATCGTCGATTTGTGGCCCACCTTCGACTCGGGAGCAGTGCCAGCCACCAATTGCACGGAGTACTGCCGCGACTACATGGAACCGACGGAGGACTGCGAGGCCTTGTGCATCGTAGAAGGCCAAACACTAGTCGGCCGATGTTTTCCAACACAGCAATGGCCGACGAACGACGATTGGACCCCTCTCTCCTCCTGCGATGTGTCCTTCAACGCTTGCGCAGAGGCGGGTCGGCCTTTCATCCAATGCTGCTGCTCAAGAATCGCGGTCTTCTAGAGCCCCAACTATTCGCCTGGCACCCCGTCCCGGGGGCACCCCGTCCCCGGGCTAACCCATGCAGCGGACATAGTTGCCGGAGAGCACGCGCAACTCGTCGATGAAGCAGGAGCCCTCGCCCCACTGCTCCAAATCCAGGCGCAGGACCGGCTGGGCCGGCGGCGGCTCCCCCTCCCGGGCTGGAAGTTCCAGTCCACTCATTTGCATGATCTCCGAACCGAAGCCCGCGCCGACCGGCAACTCCACCACGAGGGGATAGGATCCCCCCTCGCCCTCCACCTCAAGGGTGAAGCGCAGGCCAGCCTCGAGATCGCAGCGGATCATGAAGATCAGGTAATCCGGATCTTCGGTGGCGGCCAGCAACACCCCGTCCAGTTCCACCAGAAGGCGGGCCCCCCCGCTGAGTTGGGCTCCATGCTCACCGGCGTGGTAGCTGGTGCTCCGCTCCACCTGCCCCGCCGCAAGCTCCCAGCCACAGGGCACCCCCTCGCACCAGGACTCGAAATCCTCGTGGAAGACCTCCGACTGGCCCCTGTCACAAGGACAGGCCGAAAGCAGCAGCAGACCCGACAGGGCCTGGGACAACGTCAGCCATCTCATAATCGGTAGCCCACCTTTATCTCAAACACGGTGGCGGTCAAGCCCGTGTAGTCCAATTCATAGGGACCCACATCCCGGATCCATTGCAGGGGGAAGGCGATGTGCCCGTGAAGGGTCCAGTCCCCCAGCACGCTGCCCACCACCAGGCCGGGGCGAAATTCCACGATACGCCCCATCTCGTTCTCGCCCCGCATGCTCCAGATGAGCCCGCCGACACCCACCGCTATGCGAATGCCCATCTCGAAATCACCCACATTGTGCCGGCCCATGAAGTTGCCCTGCACGAAGGCCATGCCCAACAGGCGATGGAACTCGTAGCTCAGTTCGGGGGACAAGTCCGGGTTTATGCGGATGCCGGAACTGTATCCGTCTGCGCTTCCCCCACTGTGGATGTGGTAGTCGAATTCGGCACCCAGCACCAGCCAGCCCAGCAATTCGCATTCCACCGTCAGATCGAAGATGCCGCCGAAGAGCGGCATCTCCATGCCCACAGCCTCGATCTGACGTTGCAGACTGCCCGGCTGGCCCGTGGCGTATGGAAAGAGGGACAAGCCCGTGCCCAAGGAAAGGCGCAGCCCGCCAAAGGTGGGCAGGTCTTCACCCGTCGCTTTGGCAGGAAGGCCACCCAGCAACAGGAAACAGATCAGACAGATGGGAGCCGTCGTTCTCATGCTATTCCAGGATAGAACAATCCTCCCCTGCCGTCCACTCCCCAACTATTCGCCCAACTATTCGCCTGGCACCCCGTTGGGAGTCCCACTATTTAGGCGTTTTTCTTGGCCTTTTAGGAGGCGGCTGATGTTGCTTCTGTGGGTGAAGAGGGTCAATACGAAGATGACGGCGCCGAAGGCTGTGGCTTGGGTGGGGGCTCCGTGGAGATGGAGACCGATGGGTATGGCTAGCATCATGGCCAGGGAGCCTGCCGAAGCGTAGCGGCTTGGGAGGGCCACTGCGAACCAGATGGCGCAGGATGAGAGGGCCACCAGCCAGTCCAGGCCTAAAAAGACGCCCAGGCTGTTGGCAATGCCCTTGCCTCCTTGGAATTTGTGAAAGAGGGGGAAAAGGTTGCCCAGGATCAGGCTCAGGCAGACCGCGTAGGGTTGCCAAGGGCCCTGGATGAAGGTTGTGGCGGCCAGGGCCACCCCTGCGCCCCTGCCGACGTCTAATAGCAGTACGGGGATGGCCCAACGCAGCCCCATGGCGCGCATCACGTTTGAGGCTCCGGGATTGCCTGAGCCCGAGGCGCGCAGCTCGGCTGTTCGACCTGCCAGGCTGGCCGCGGCCAGGGAAAAATTGACCGAGCCCAGCAAATAGGCCGCGATGACGGCCAAGGAGCTTGTCAGGACGGGATTCAGGGTTTGGCGTCTCCGGTGGGCTTCTTTTCGACCTCGGCCGCGGGCTTGCGATCCTCGTCGGCTGTGGCTTCCAGATAATCCACCTTGATCATCTTGCCGAAATCGCCGAGCTGAGACGCCACCTCGGCGGCCTTGCCCACGACCACAATGGCCATATTCTCAGGATCCAGGTGCTTGGCCAAAGCTGCGTTAACCTCTGCCAAAGTGGGCTTCACGAGGCTCTTTCTGTAGTTTTTCACCCGATCAGGCCCGAAGCCGTAAAAAACCGCGTCCAGGATGGCGTCACCCATGGCCCCGGGCGGTTGTAGCTTGACCGGATACGAGCCCGCCATGGCATTCTTGGCCTTCTGCAACTCTTCTTCGGTCACGCCGTCCTTGCGAATGAGCTTGATTTCATCCAGCAACATCTTCAAGGTCTCGCCTGTCTCCGAGTTGCGAGTAAAGGTGTAGGCACCGATGGAGCCAGGCTCCAGGCCTGTGGAAACCCAGGAGCCCACGCCGTATGTCTTGCCACCTTTGGAGCGGATGCTCTTCATCATGCGCGAGGAGAAGCCGCCCCCGCCCAAAATCCAGTTGCCCAGCTTGAGAGCGAAATAATCCGGATCTTTCAAAGCAATGCCCATGTGACCCACAAACATGGTGGCCTGGGTCAGATCCGCCTTGTCGACAAATCGCAACTTGCGGGCATCCTGCTTGCCGGGCGTCGCGGGCCAAGCAGGGACCGAGGCCTGGGTCTTCCAGGAAGCAAAGCTCTTTTCCAGATCAGCCAATACCGCATCCGGTGTAACGTCGCCGGTCACCGCGATGATGGCCCCATCCGGCCTGAAAGCCGATTGGTAGGCTTGCAGCAGGCCTGGGCTGTCGATGGCCTTGAGGCTGGCCAGGGTGACCGGCCTTCCCCGGGGATGGCCATAACCGTAAATCAAGTAGTTAAGGTGTTCCCTCGCCAGGGCCGTGGGCTGGTCACGCAGGCGGCGAACACCACCCTCGTACTGGGGACGAATCTTTTCGAGTTCCTCTTTCGGAAAGCTGGGCTGCAAAAGCACGTCGGCGAAGAGATCCAATCCTTCTGCCCAATCAGCAGCCAAAAAGCGGCCAAAAAGTCCATAACGTTCGTCATCGGCGTAGCCGCTCAATTGGGCACCCAGGCCGTCTACCGCCGTGGCGATCTGATCGGCCGTGCGCTTGGCCGTGCCCTGGGTAATCATGCCGGCCACCAACTCGGCCAGACCTGACTTGCCCTCCGGATCGAACTGCTTTCCACCCCGGATCACGTAGTCCAGATAAACCACCGGCTGTTCATGACGCTCGATGACCAGCAGGGTCAAACCGTTGTCCAGCTTCTTTTCGGTAACTTTGGGCATCTGGATCGCCGCATCCGGCGGACTGCCAAGCTTGATGAAACGTTCGGCCGTGGGCCAGGTGGCCAGATCGAGCTTGTCGCTGGCCTTGGATTCAGGTTTGGCCGCAGGTTTGGCCTGGCCACTTTCCGGCGGCAACAAGACCGCCAGGGTCAGCTTGTTCTGGTTCAGGTGTTCGGCCACCACCCGTTTGACATCCTCAGCCCCGATCTTGGCATAGGGATCAGCGCCTTCCAGGAAGGCCTTGTAGTCACCTTCCACCAACTCCGCGTCGCCAATCTCGAATCCAAGCCGCTGCATGTTGGTCAGCTTGAACTGATATTCGGCTGTTAGTTGTTTCTTGGCCTTGGCCAATTCCGCGGCTGTGGGTCCCTCTTTCCCAAGCTTGCTTACCTCGGCCAACAAGGCCGCTTCGACTAGTTCCGGCTTGTGGTTGGGCATGAAGCCCGCGAAGATCAGAAACAAGCCAGGATCGCGCATGCGCTGATTCCAGGAGCCCGAAAAAACAGCCAGGCGCTGCTGGCGAACCAGGGCCTGGTGCAGCCTGGAGCTCTTCCCGGAAGACAGCATCCTGTCGATGACTTCCAGTACCGCCATGTCTGGATGGCGAGCCGCGGGGGTCTTGAATCCACCGATGATGATGGGCAGTTGGGTGGGCATGCGCAGGACTTCCTTCCGCATGCTTTTTTGTACGGGTTCTAAAATGCCGGGTTCGGCCGCGGTCTTACGCGCCGGCAGCACGCCGAAGTACTCTTTGGCCAT
>JAUVAM010000631.1 GCA_030591745.1 Deltaproteobacteria bacterium | reverse complement strand
GGTGCCATGGGCTTCGATCATGCCCACCTCGGCGGGGGAGATGCCGGCTGCTTCGTAGGCCCGCTGGATGGCCAAACGCTGGCCATGGGGATTGGGGGCCGTGATGCCCTTGCCCTTGCCGTCCGAGGAAGAGCCGATGCCGCGCAGCACGGCGTAGATATTGTCGCCGTCGCGCTCGGCGTCTTCCAATCGTTTGAGCAGCAGGATGCCGCAGCCCTCGCCCATGACGAAGCCGTCGGCTCGTTCGTCGAAGGGGCAGCTCAGGCTAGCCGACAGGGCGCCGATTTTGGAGAACTTGACGAAGGAGGGGGGTCCCAAGGAGGAATCGACGCCGCCTGTTAAAACCATGTCGAAGCGTTTTTCAGCCAGGCCGGCTGCTGCCGATTGCAGGGCCGCCAGGGAAGAGGCGCAGGCTGCGTCCGTGGTGTAGTTTGAGCCGCGAAGGTTCAAGATTTGAGCCACGCGCCCGGCGATGACGTTCGACAGCTCGCCGGGCATGGTGTCTTCGTTGATCTCCGGCAAATCCAGACCGGCGGTCTGTTCAAACTGTGCGTCCAGGGCTTTCTGGGCATCGGGGGCAAGGGCTTGGTATTGCTCGGTGTCCCGCAAGGCCTGGGCGAACTTGGGCAGGTAGACCCTCAAGGTACTCATGTAGTGAAACTCGCCGGCCAGCGCATTGCCGATGATTACGGCGCAGCGTTCTCGATCAAAGTCTTTCTGTTCATAGCCCGAATCGCGCAGGGCTTCGCTTGAGGCCTCCACCGCCCATTTCTGCACATCATCCATGCTTTCGGCCACCCGGGGCGGGATGCGGAATTGCAATGGGTTGAATTTGTAGTCGGTGATGAAGGCGCCGATCTTGGTGTAGCTGCGATTTGGGGTCTTGGGATCGCTATCGTAGTGCAGCGCCGGATCCCAGCGCTTGGTCGGCACCTCGCCGATGGAGTCGTGACCCGCACAGATGTTTTTCCAAAAAGTCGGAGCGTCGGCTGCGTCGGGCATGACCGCCCCAAGTCCGATGATGGCGATGGGGCATGATGATTTTTTGGCATGGCTCATGGTTGTTTTCCTGATCAGTTGTCGGAGGTTAGCGTGGCGGCTGCTTCGGCCATATCGGTGAGCATGCCGCGCAGGCCTTGGTGGATGCGGTCCAGGCCGATTTTTTTCGAGAAGAGTTCCAGCCCTCTTTCGTCGAGCACGTCCGCGCCCGCGATGAGAGCCAGACCTTTTTGGCTGACCTGACTGGATACCTGTCGGGCCCAGAGCCGGCTCATGACGCGCAGGGTAGGGGCCGGCAGGCGGGAGGTGTCCGAGGCATTTCGGGATGCCTTGCGGGCGAAGGCGCAGGCCACTTCAGTCTGGGCGATGAGTTCGCCCAGGCTGAACAGAACGTGCTGGTTGCGGGTCAGGCGTTTGATGCGGCAGGTTTCCAGGATATGGGCCAGAGCCGTACAGGCAGCCGACGCCAGGTTTGCGCCACAGTCGGGGTCCGCTTGTGCCAGTTCGTCCATGGTGCGGGCCAGGTCGAGATAGTGGGCACCACGGCTTATCAGGTGCTGGCGCCATCGATCCCGGGTGATGGTGCGTTGCAGAATTTCGCTTGTTCCCTCGTAGATGCAGGTGATGCGCACGTCTCGTTTGATTTTTTCAACGAAATACTCGTGGGTGTAGCCGTAACCTCCGTGGGCCTGGATGGCCGATTCGGCGGCCGCGTTACCTGCCTCGGTGGCCACCAGCTTGGCCACCGCGCCGTCGGTTTGCAACTCAGGCTCGCCCCGGTCCAGTCGGTCGGAAAGCTCTTCGATGAAAGCCCGGGACGCTTCAAGGGCCACGGCGTGGGGCACGATGAGTTTGTGTGTCCAGGCGGCCTTTTTGTTCAGGGTTGATCCGTCTTGTACGCGCTCGGCCCCGTACTGGATGGCGCGCCGGATGGCCGCGGTGCCACCGGCCAGGCCGAAGGCGGCCACCATGACTCGAGTGTAACCGAAGACCTCTTGCGCCTGGGCCAGGCCTTGGCCTTCTTCGCCGCCGATGAGTTGGTCGGCTGGGACCACGACGTCGTCTAAGCTCAAGGAGGTGGTGTTTGAACTGCGGATGCCGTGTTTGTGCTCGGAAGGGCCGGCTTCGAGGCCGGGCGTGCCTTGTTCTACCACGAAGAAGCTGGGGCCCCCCGGTGTCATGGCCAAGACGGTGAAGAGGTCCGCGATGCCGCCGTTGGTGATGAACTGCTTGCTGCCGTTGATCCGATAGGCCACGGTTTGGCCGTTTTCTTCGATGGCTTCGGCGCGTGTGCGGATGGCCGCCAAATCCGATCCGGCCGAGGGTTCGGTGACGGCGTAAGCCACCAGCAGGCCCTTTTCGGCTACCTGGCTCATCCATCGTTTTCTCTGGGCTTCCGTGCCGCCGACCCGCAAGGGGTCCGTGCCCAGGGATACCCCCAGCAGGGAGGTTGCCAAACCCATGTCCACGCCGGCGAGCTCTTCGCAGATCTGGAAAATGGCGCGCGCACCGCCACCCAGGCCGCCATAGGCCGTTGGGATGAAAGCCAAGTGCAGACCCACCTCGGGACCCAAAAGCTCTCTGATGAGCTCCGTTGGACATCGGTTCTCCTGGTCCAACTTGAGCAGGGT
>JAUVAM010000626.1 GCA_030591745.1 Deltaproteobacteria bacterium | reverse complement strand
GCTCGAAACAAAACCCCTCTTCATCCACCAACTTTGGTCCGGCCCCCGGGCCCGGCGCGCTTATGAACTCAAGAACGAAGAGGGCAAGTTGGTGGGTCGGGCCAACGAGGAAATCAGCCGAAAACGCCGTTCGCTGCCCTGGATCGGCCGTCGAAAGCCCCGGCCTTTTTTGGTCGAACTCCTGAACGAAAAGGCCCAGCTGCTCCTCACCTTGGAGCGACGAATTTCCTTCCGCCAGGATCGAATGCGGGTCACCAACCCCCAGGGCGAGCTCTTAGGCAACATCCAACTGCGTATGCCCCTCCTGGGCGACAAATGCATGCGCGTTGAAAATCCACAAGGCGTATTGCTTGCGCGGATGAAGGCAAGAAGCTTCCGTGAGCCTTGCGTCATCGATGATGCCAGCGGCAGGCGACTGGGCGAGCTGACCCAAGAGTGGGCCGGCCTGGGCCGAGAGCTGCTGGGCAACGACGACGACTACCTGCTTCACTGGGCGGAAGAGGCCGAACCCCAAGCCAACACCAAACGTCTGGTGCTGGCCGCTGCCCTGGCCTTCGACTTGTTGTTCAGGGATCCCTGAGCACGGCCTCAAAATCACCCCAAAGGATCTGGTCCCCCTCCAAAGTCCCTCGGAAGTCACCCGATACTTTCTCTCCTGCTTCAAGGCCAAGCTTTTTGAAAAATACGCGCACCTCAACATAGGGCGGAAAGTTGGGCTCCTGGTCCAGCACCCCGAAACTGCTTTCGGATATTACATAGTGATCCAGCAACAAGGCCTTGGGCTCGTCCGTCCCTTTAAAGAAAAAGTCCTCAGACTCTTTGAGGGGCCGGCGCTCGCTCAAAAACACCAAGCGCACCGCTTGATTCTGCAAATTCTCACCCACTCGAATCGACTTATAGTCTCGCTCATAAGCAAGAACCAGGTCCTGGTTGATCCAATACGCATCCACGTGGTCAAAGCCCAGGTCGAATTCGTCCTCAAGGGTGCCGCCAAGGCGGCTCTCCATGCCACAGGCCGGGAACAAAAGAGCCCAAAAACCCAAACTGGCCCACAGAAGGCGGGACCAAAACCTATGGCGAATCAAAGTGGGTATCATCGACAAACAACTCCAGCGCCGCGGGATTTCGAATCCCTTCCGAGGGCAGATACAGTATCCAGACCATTCCTTTGATATATTTCACATACTGATCGAGTATCGGCGAATCCCGATCCTGCTCCCTGAGCGGGGTGGGGCGCTCCAGACGCCACATGTGAATCCGATTCGCCCCCGCCGGCCAAAGCGAACCATCCAAACCTTGGGCGGGCAAGGTTTCGCGCAGGCGAATGTTCTCGACCCGAAACTGGTAACAGCGCCGACCATCCATGACAGCCGAAGGCTCGCTGATGGGCACCACCCGCTGCCCATCCCCCGGGCCCACCAAGAATCTTTCGTCATGCACGGGAGAAGTGCCCTGCCTGATCTCCACCGCATTGGACAAGCCATCCTCATCCGGGTCGCCAAAGGCGTCATTCACATGAGGAGAAGTGCCCGAGCGAAATTCCACACCATCCGGCAAGCCGTCACCGTCCGTGTCGGCGTCGTCGGGGTCCAGACCCAAACGCTCTTCGATGAAAAAGACCAGACCATCCCCATCTTCATCACTCCGCTGGGCCTCGCCGAGCCCGGGCACCATGGTGGCCAGGGGATCGAATTCGCCCAGATAGGTGTACTCAAAAAAATCATCCAGACCGTCCCCGTCGGAGTCGGCATAACCTGGATTGGTGCCGAGCTGGAATTCGATGGCATCCACCAGCCCGTCCCCATCGCTGTCGACGTAATAGTCTATCAGCCCGTCGACCTCGTCCACCCGCACACTGTCATTGGAGACAAAAAAGCTCTTCGGCTCCGAAGGGACCGCCACGGAATCCAACTCGAACTCCATCAGGCTGCGTTCTGATTCCAAGGTACCGTCAAAATGAAGGGCCAGGCTTTCCGGGCTTGACAGCTGAAAGTACTGCCCGTCCCCCGCCTTCGCCATGTCCGGCAAGAGGTTGAAAAACTCCGGGGGAATGATGGCGATTTGAACGATGCTGATGACGTCCATGCTCACGGAAAAATCCTGGGTCAGATCCTGGACCTCTTGCATGATCCGCAGCCGGGTCAGATTCGCATCCATGTCCCCGGCCTGAGGCATGCCGTCGGTGATGAACATCACCAGGTAGCGCTGATATACGGAGGAATCAGGATTGCTGGCCGAGTCTTGCAGCAGGTAGCTTCTTATCTCCTCTAAGGCATTGACGTAGTCCGTGCCCCCAAGAAACTTATCGGGATTGTCGATGGCAAGCTGCCGCATGCGGGCAAAGGCTTCGTTGAGCCTGACCTCATCCTTCGTGAAAAGAACCGGGTCCCCGGGGTTGTAATCCACCAACTCCCTGATGACTCGCTCGCCCCAGCGCAGAATACCGAAAGAAATGTTGGCCTCGGATCGAAAACGCTCGACCGTGCCCTGGATGGCGTCCACATGGATATTTTCCGGATCGTTGAAGATCATGCTGTCGGAAGAATCGATGGCGAAAAGCACCCTGATGGGGCGCAAAAATGACTCAGGTGGCGAGGTGCAGAACTCGCCACTCACCGCAACGCGATCCGTGATGGTCCGGTCCAAAAACTCGACACCCGTATCCGTGCAGCCGGGCTGCACAAGCATCAAACAGATAAATGCGG
>JAUVAM010000359.1 GCA_030591745.1 Deltaproteobacteria bacterium | reverse complement strand
TGCCCAGGTCCATGGGCGTCAGCAGCCAGGGGGTGACGCTCCAGTCGGCACCGGAGAGATCCACGCCTTCTTCTATCCATCGCAAAAACACCGTCTCGCTTTCGCGCAGCCAGGCGAAGCTTGGGCTGAGGGCATCCAGGTTTTCGGTCTCTGTGTCCAGGGCCGGCCCCAAGGGAAGAAGATCCGTCTTGAACAATTGGGCCAGGGGATCACTCCAATTGCCGTTGCCCGAAAGCTCATCCATCCACAGAATTTGGCCGGCTGCTCCCTCCAGGCGCGCCAGGCCGCCGTCGGTCAGGCTGTTGGCCGGCATGTCCACGGCGGCCAGGGTGCCCGATGCGGCGTCGGGGGTCAGGGCGGGCGTGGCATAGCGCAGGTTCTCGAAGTCGTATGCAGCCTGTGCAACACCAGAAGAATCGTGGAGCCAGACGTAAATCCAGGTGTCGTTTTGCGCGTAGTGGTGTCGCCAGCAGCTTTCTTCGGCACCGGCTGTGCAGAAGGTGAGAGACGACAAGTCCGAAGCCAGCAAGTCCGCGCGAAGTCGGCCTTCGGCCCCTGCGGGCAGGCCGCAGGAAAAGACGAAGAAATCACCCAAACTCATGTCCCAGCGCAGAATGCGGTAGGCACCTTCCGCCAGGCTGCCGCCTGAGCAATTCGTGGCGTTACAATCCTCTACGGGCAAGCTGGCCATGTTGAGGCTGTAGTCCATATTGGGCCCGGTGGAGAGTAAGAAGTCCTGCACCAAAAGGTACGCGCCGTCGCTATCGGCGGCAAAGATCGCTGTTGCATCCTCGTCGAACCAAGAGGCCTGAACCTCTTGGCGCAGTTGACCGTCAGGCCCGAAGACCATCAAGGTGGACCAGAGATCGCTGGAGGCATCGACGACGGGCTGCCCCGCCGACTGCGTGGCCAGTATTTCCTTGGCGTTGATGCCTTCGATGCGAAAGAAGGCCAGTTGTCCGTCCGACAGACTGCCTTCCTGTGCGTCGGGCAGGTTGGAAATGACCTGCGGCGTGGGCGCGGGCAGGCGCTCTACGGTCACGTAATAGCTGAAATCATCGCCGCCCACGGGTAAGGCCCCGATGCCGAAGAGATTGGCCAAGGCCGGGCCGATGTCGTTGAGCCAGAGCAGGTAGTTGCCGGTCGTCGGCAGGTAAATCTCTCGACTGTTGTCCACGCCCAGGGGGTTGACCGAGGCTCGGAGATAATCCCCTGCTTCATCCGTCACATAGAAGGCCGGCAGGCAGGCGCTTTCGCTGGTCGCGTGGATGCGCAGGTAGTCGCCGGCCTGGGCCGAGAAAGAAAAGACATCCCAGTCCTGATCCGCCCAGCCGTCGTCGTTGAGATCCTGGGGCAGATCCACCACGCCCCCAAGGCTTACTTGTTCGCCCTCGGCCGGCAGGGTAAACGCAGCCACGCCATCCGGCTCGGCGGATTCACTGACGTCCGGGGCGGGCAGTACATTCGGGACACAGTCGCCCTCGGGTCCCGGGTGGGTGCCTTCGCCGCAGGCCGTCGCGTCGGGTCGGCAGACCAGGCTGGTCTCGTCATAGGTCGTGCCCGGCGCGCAGCCCGAGCCGTCGGGCATGCAGGTGCCTGTCTGCGGGTCCAGGGCTGTGCCTGTAGAGCAGATGGGCACCAAACGACAAGCATCCCCATCCCAGTACTGACCCTCGGGGCAGTCGGGCACACAGGACGCCGTGGCCTCGTCGAAACGGGTGCCGGCGGCGCATTCGGGCACTGGCTGACAGACGCTGCCGTCGAAGTACTGATCAGCGGCACAGGCCGGAACGCACAGGCCGCTTTCCAGATCGGGGACGGTGCCCGGATCGCAGGTCCAGGTGGCCACGCAGCGGCCATCCTGCGCCACGGTGCCCTCGCCGCAGACAAGGCCGTCGTCACAGGCCGCACCGAAAGAGATCAAAGCCATGAGACCGGAGGCGATGGTGAAGTTCTTTACGTTTTTTGTGAAAGTCATCATGAGTGCCTCCTCAATTTCCCGTGACCTGGATGTCGACACTGAAGAAAGCCAGGGGACCGGCCGTGCCGGCATCCATGACCATGATGAGGCTCATGCCGTCGTAAGGGCTCAGGTACTCCAGGGTGGCCGCTTCGCCGCCGGCGCTGGCGGTGATTTGTTCCACCAGACCTAAGCGGATGGCATCCGGATCGGCCTGCCAACGATAGTAAATCCAATCCCAGATCGGACGGCCAAAGTTGAAAACCCAGACTTCGGGCTGCAGGTTGGTCGACAGAAGGGCTGGGTCCACCGTGATCTGCAGTAACTGCTCGGCCTGGCCTTCGAAGGAATAGAACTTCAGGCTGCCGCTTAATAGCTGGTTGCTCACGGAGACGGGTTGGCCTTCGGTGGGGGCCCCTAAGTCCTCGGCGCTCATGGACAGGGGGCGCACATCGTAGGTGGCACCCGTGATATCGGCCCAAAGGTCGTAGACCCAGTGCAGGTAGGTGCGATCATGCCGAATGTAAGCGAAGGTCGGCGTGATGAAACCGTCCGGGAAGTTCCAGGCATTCGTGTCCACGATCGGACCCACCGGCTCGAACTCAGGGGTCACCAACCATTCGCTGTATTGCTCCGACC
Organism: Deltaproteobacteria bacterium; assembly: GCA_030591745.1. The sequence continues at coordinate 2,514 of JAUVAM010000359.1, read as the reverse complement.
ATGTGCCGGAAGTGGGGGTGAAGGAGTCGAAGAAGATAATCTGTCCTTCGTTCAGCTTGAGGTTTTCAAAGGCCGCTGCGTTGAGCGCGTATTCAATATTCATGTCGGGCACCGAGCCCGGAAGCAGGGCATCGACGGTCAAGCCCGAGGCGGTCTCGCCGACAGCCAGGGTCTCGGTGGCTTTGATTTGATCTTCCAGCAGAAAATCGCCGGGCGTATCGCCATCTGACCAGCGGAGCCACAGGTAGCGCGGGCCGGCTTCTTCGGCGAAGAGGCGTCCCCAGCCGCCCTGGCCCGGATAGACGTACTGTTCCGCCAGGATGGGCTGCATGTCGCTGTCCAACCAGGTCGCAAGCAAGGCAGACCAGGCCGATTCAGCCATGCCGAATCGAGCCATGAGCAAATCATCGGCCTGCAGGTCCCAGCGCAAGAGCGCTTCAGAGCCGATGGGTACCGAACCGGAGGCGCAGGCACCTCCGTCGCAGTCTGCGATCGCGGGTTCGGCCAGTTGAAATTCGAAGTCACGAGTGCTGCCGATCATCAGCAGATGGTCCAAGACCACCAGATAATCTTGACCGCTTTTCGGGTTCAGGGCGAATTCGGCGTTTTGGCTCGCGTCGCCCGTCAGTTGTTCGTGCAAGAGGCCCTGGTCGTCGAAGATCATCAGGGCGGCGAAGACGTCGCTTGCGGCTGTTGCCGAGGGCTCGCCCACGGACCGCATGACGGCCGGCGTACCGGGTGTCACGGCAGGCAGGCGGTAGAAATGGAGCTGCCCTTCATCCAACTGACCCGAGTCACCGTCAGGCATGGTTTCGAGGTCGATGACCTCTGGTGTCCCCAGGTTCTCCACCACAACCTGATAGGAAAATTCCGTACCGCCCACGGGCAGCACCAGGCTGCCAAAAAGATAGCCGGCCAGATGGTTGTAGTCGGTGACCAGCAAGACGTAGTCATCTTCCTTGGGGAGATAGAATTCTCGGACGGCGTCTGATGCATTGGGCTCAAGGCAATAGCGTATGTAAGTGACCTGGCTGCGATCGGCCGGGTCCTCGGCCAGAAGGACCAGGGCCGGCCTGGCGGCCCCGCCGCTCAAGGCTTGAATCCGAAGGTAGCTGCCCGCGGGAGCGTGGAAGTTGAAGCCGTCCCAATCGCTTTCATCCTGGCCATCTTCATCGCTGTCAAAGGGCTCGTCGATGAACCCACCCAGGCTGATGCTGGCCCCCTCCGAGGGCAAGTCGAAAACGGCGTTACTCGCCGGGTCCGCGGACTCCGCGACGTCGGATGGGCCCAAATCGTCGGCTACGCATTCACCCGAGGCGTCGGCGTGGGTGCCTTCTCCACAAGTCACGTCCGGTATGCACATGCCGTCCACCAGGCTGCTGCCCGCCGCGCAGGCTCCCTCGGAAGGCAGGCATTCGCCGGTGGCGGGATCGTATTCGGTGCCCGTGCCGCAGGTGGGCAGAGCTTGGCAGGCCTCGCCATCCCAGGATTCGTTGTTGGCGCAAAGCGGCACACAGCGCCCGCCTTCTTCCACGGTGCCGGGGGCGCATTCGGTCACGGGTACGCATGCGCTGCCATCCCATCGCTGGTTTTCGAGACACAGGGGCACACAGGTCCCTTCTTGTTCCATGGTGCCGGGTCCGCATTCGCTGACTTCAGCCACGCATCGGCCGTCATGTTCCATCGTGCCATCGGCGCAGAGCATGTCCTCGCCGCAGGCACCGAAGAACAGAATGAGAATCGGCAAAATTGGGAAAATCGATTTGCTCATGGTTGTCTCCTGGTAACGAAATGAAGCTGTATTGGAGAGATTCTTGAAGGGCGCTTCAGGGATGTCGGAAAATGTGAAGGACTTGCAGGGCAGCGCGTTTGGTGAACTCTTGGGCCAGTTCCTCGATGGCCACTTTTTCCGCCTCGGCCTCGCTTGCGGCTTGGCCCACGCCACGTAGACTCCAGCTGTAGTTCTTCTTTGCTCCGTGGGCGGTCAATTTGCAGCGGCCTGATATCCGCATTTGATTTTCCTTTTTTCGCAGGCTTTTTTCTGCCTTCAAGTCGAGGGTGAACATCCACTTGCCGTCCCGCGCGCGTACCTGGATGTTCTGCTTCGTCGTGGCATCCTCGATCTGTTTGCGAAGGCGTGACTCGATGCTCCTCTGTTCTCCCGTGGGCCAGTTGATGACCAGGATGGCGGGGAAGATGCCCTTGGCGATGCGGGCGACCTTGGGGTTTTTTTCAACCGCAAAGCGCAGCAGTCGGAAGATCTCGTCCCGATGGCGGCTGAACTCGCTGATCTTTGGACGGCGGAGCATGAACTGGAGTAAGGGGTCCAGCTTTCGCCTGGGGTCTTTTTTTGCCGCAGTCCAGAGCTTGTTCAGCTCGTGATACTGCTTGGCCCCTTTGGTGGCACGCTTGATGAGGTATTTGGCGTTTTTTTCAGAATCATTTTCGATGCGGAATTTGTCCAGCAGGGCGGCGGCCTCGGCATACTGCCCCATCTGGGCGTGCTCGCGGGCT
>JAUVAM010000340.1 GCA_030591745.1 Deltaproteobacteria bacterium | reverse complement strand
GTTGGTGGTCATCGCCGGTTCCAGCGGTTGCGGCAAGTCCACCATGCTCAAGGGCACCATCGGCCTGCTGCCGCCATCAGCGGGTCGGGTGAAGCTGTTCGGCACGGACCTGGAAGGCTTGAGCGAGAATCGCCTGACCGAGCTGCGAAGTCGCATCGGGCTCTTGTTTCAGGGTGGGGCCTTGCTGAATTCCATGAGCGTGGCGGCCAATGTGGCTCTGCCCATCGAGCATCACGCCCGCCTGCCGGCGGGTGCGGTGGAGAAGTTGGTGCGCATGAAGTTGGCGTTGGTGGGTCTGGAGAACCACGGACACAAGTTGCCCAGCGAACTATCGGGTGGCATGCGAAAAAGGGTGGCTTTGGCTCGGGCCATGGCCCTCGACCCGGATCTCTTGCTTTGCGACGAACCTTCGGCGGGGCTGGATCCGGTGACGGCGGCGGATCTCGACCGGCTTCTGCTGGGCCTTAGAGAGGCCATGCAGATGAGCATGATGGTGGTCACCCACGAGCTTTCTTCCATCGAGACCATCGCGGATCGGGTGGTCATGGTGGCCGACGGGGTTTTGGCTTTCGACGGCAGCCTGGCTGAAGCCAAAAAATCATCGCTGCCTTCGGTGCGCGACTTCTTCGCCCGGCGCGCAACAGCCCCCGAGTCGGCCGGCCGGTCCATGCTGGAACGTTTTCAAGGCAGTCAAGGCTAGCACAGTGTCGCGAAGCGACACTGCACAAGTGTTTCTACTCAGTTGAGAAGATTGTACGGATTCAAGAAACACTAGGAGGTAGGAAGTTGATCACAAAAGCCCAAAAGATGCGCTTGGGGGTCTTTGTTCTGGTGGCTCTCTGGTTGCTTGTGGCCATGCTCATGGCGGTCTTGGGCTCCACGGTGTTCGCCGAACGGGACGAATACGTGGTGCGCTATGATATCTCTGTTTCCGGTCTGGAGGTAGGGGCACCGGTAAAATACAACGGCGTCAGGGTGGGCCGGGTGGACAGACTTTGGATCGACGCCCTGCAGATCAGTCAGACCGTGGTGGCCGTCAGCTTGCAACAAGGCACGCCGGTCAAGGAAAACACCCGGGCGGTGCTGAACGTGCAGGGCATCACCGGCCTGCGTTTCATTGAGCTGGCCGGCGGTACATCCGACGCCCGTACCCTGAAGCCGGGGGCCACGATTCGGGCCGGCACCGCCACATTGGATAAGCTGACAGGCCGGGCCGAGACGCTGTCTCTAAAGGCCGAGATGTTGATCAACCAGCTTTTGGCATTGACCGGCGATGAGAACCGGGCCCTGGTCACCGATGTGCTGGAACGCAGCGGCAGCCTGATGAACACCTTGGACAAGGCGGTTACACGCAACGCCACGGATTTGGACCGCATCGTTCAGCAGACGGTGGGGGCCACGGAGAAACTCAACGAGGTCTTAGACGAACTTCGGCGAGCGGCCCGGGAGAGTCGGGACGCCATCGCCTCGGTGCGCAAGCAGGCCGAGGGTGTGCTGGATGCCAAACGGGTGGCCGCGGTGCTCGACGACGCCCGGGGCGCCATAGGGGATGTTCGCAAGCGGGTGAGCGCGAACGAATTGGGTAAGGTCATCCGCTCTTTGGAGGGCTTGGTCAACCATCTGGATTCCATGACCACGAAGGTGGATATGGTGGTGGTACGATCCAGGGAGGATCTGCGTTCAAGCTTGCGATATTTGGCCGAGGCCACCGAGAACCTGCGGGACTTCAGCCGTCTGATTCGCGAGGACCCCTCGCGCTTGCTGCGCTCTCAGGAGCGGCGTGAGCGCGTTTTGCCGAGATGAGGTGGACTGATGGGAGAACAATCGTGAACAAGTGGATTCTCTTGGCCTTGCTGGTGGGTGCGGGTTGGTCTTGCACCACGGTGCCTGAAAATACCTACTTCACCCTGGCCTATAAGCTGGTGCCGGACTCAAAGGATCCCCCCACGCCTTTGCCCGTGTCGGTGCGTGTGCGTGAGCTGGAGGTCACACCGGCCTACGACAAAGAGCGGCTTGTCTACCGTTACTCGCCCTACGAGTTCAAGTATTACAGTTACCAGATGTGGGCCGTGAAACCTCATCGCATGGTCAGCGAGTTGATGGTGCGTCACTTTGAAGAAGCTCGTTTGTTTTCTTCCGTCAGTCGTGACCTGGGCGATGTGCGACCAGACTATGAGCTGAGCGGCGTTTTACAGTCCATCGAGGAAATCGACAGCGGTGATGAGTGGTATGCCCATCTGGAGTTCATCTTGCGGGTTACACGATATCGGGATGGGGCGGTGATTTGGTCCCACCGGGTGGATGCCAAGAAGAAGGTCTACAACAAAGCACCCGTTTACGTCATCAAAGCTTTGAGCGAGTTGATGGAAGAAGAGATGAACAAGATCGTGGCCGAGCTGCGCATCTTGCTGAGGGCGCAGCTTCCGGAGAAGAGGCCGTGAGTTCTTCCGGGCACATGGCTTTGGCCTGCCTGCTCGTCCTGTTCCTCGGTACGGGCTTGGCCGGAGCCGCCGACAAAGCTCAAGACGACGGTCTGGCTTTTGAAAAGCAGGCGGAAAAGCCGCGCCCGCCGGGTTGGTTGTTGCCGGCGCCCGATGTGCAAGCTCAGATGGCGTCTGAGTTGATCCCCATGAACAAGGGGGCCATCTTCGTCCCGGCCATGAGCGAATCCGCGGCCGAGCCGCCGGTTCAGGTGCGCCGCGTCGACGGCACCGCGGTGCTTAACTCACCAACCGGCGAGCTGATGATTGTGGATCCGGGGCGCTATACGGTCATGGTGGGTTCCGGCGTGGAGAGCCAGATGACCCTGCATGATGTGGAGGTCCACGAGGGTCGGCCGACGGTGCTGGAGCCGAAATGGTCCGGCCTCTTGGTTCGTGTGGTGGACGAGCGGGGTGCGCCCTTCAGAGGTGCTTACGAGATTTTTGCCTTGCCCAGTGGTGAGGATTTCGGCATCGGCTTGGGCGCGGACGTCACGAAGGGCGAAACGCTTCGTACTTGGTTGCTTCCGCCGGGAAGGTACATGATCGTACGCTCCGGAGAGACCCCAAGGGCGCGCACCGATTTCGTGACGGTGAGGCTTTTGCCCGGCGAACTCGTTCATTTCACCCTGGTCTTTAATGAGAAGGAGGGTCTGTTAAGGGGTGGTGGTGTGGTGCCTCGTTGGGAGGGGAAGACCGAGATTGAAAACTGGCGCATCGGATTACGGGTCGGCGGCGACGTGTTGTGGAACCGCAACGACCACGTGCCTGGTCGCGAGTTCGGCAATACCTTCACCTTTTCCAGCTTCATGGACGGCTCTGTTCGCTACCTGGACCCCGACCACTTGGCATACGGGCGTTTGCAGATGGACGTGGGTGCCACCCTGTTGCCAAGCAGCGATTTTGCAGAGTTGCAAAAGACCATCGATGAATTGGACTTCGATGCAATTTATACTTATCGCATATTGAGCTGGCTTGGCCCGTACGTTCGTCTGGGACTCAACACCAATCTTTTTCCAGGGCAGCGATTTTTTAAGGACATGGAACAAGATGTGGTCGTCTTGGACCAGGGCTTGAACGAGGTGGATCGTCTGCAACGACCTTCCAGTCTGCAGTTGGCCGATGCCTTCGACCCGGTGGAGATCAAAGAAGGCATGGGTGTCAGTTTCGACCTGAGCCCTTCTTTGCTTTTCGATGTGCACCTGCGCGTCGGCTTCGGGGCAAGGCAGACCTTGGTGCGATCTCTGCTGATCGAGCGAGAATCATCAGAGCCCAGTCCTACTTGCGAAGAGGCCATGTGCTTCATGCGCGGCAGATCCAGCAACCAACTCGGGGCCGAAGCGACGCTCATCGGCTCAGCCCGACTGGTTCGCTGGTTGATGATCGACACCGAATTGGACACCCTGATTCCTTTCTACTCATCAGATGCTTCCAGCGAGCCGGTCATCAACTGGCGTAACACCATCAGCTTGCGCTTGGTCTGGTTCGCCTCCCTGGCGTATGTGGTCAAGCTGGACTACAACAAACAGCTCTCGGACTATCTGCAATTCGAGCAGCGGCTGCTTTTGCGTTTTACCTTCGATATTTTGTGAGCGGGTTCATGGGTCATTTGTTCGGCATCGTTTTATTGAGTGTGGGTTTTTTGTGCAGCCCCCTGTGCGGCAAGGATCTTGTTCAGGGAGAGATCGGCTTGCTGCGCCTGGTGCAGGCCGAGGGTTCGGCGCGGCGCTTGCTCGATGGGCTTCGGCGGCGTGGCGCGCGGGTGGTGGGGGCGGTGGCGGAAGATGCATACGTCGTGCGTTTGATCCGCGAGCAGCAGTTGCATGGCCTGCCGGGTTTGCGTTGGCAGGGGCCCTTCCTGCCCACCTGGAAGCTGGCTTCCGATTTGCATCGAGGACAAGCGAAGGACCAGGCCCTTCTCAGGCTTTTTGCCTGGCCTGGCGAGTCCTTTGCTTCCCTGGCGGCTCGGCTTGAGGACTTGCCGCAGGTGGTGGTCCTCGAGCTTTTGGATGACGTGGCCGGCACGGGGCATGCCTTGATTGGGGTGGCACCGGGTCGTTTGGATGTCCTGTCACTCGAATTGGCCGGTTGGGATGAAGTCGCCTGGGTGGCCGGACCCCGCCGCATCGCCTTGAACAACGATGACTCAAGTTGGGTCCTGCAGAGCGGCATGCCTGATTCGCGGCCTTTGTTCGACCAGGGTCTGACGGGTCATGGTCAGGTTATCGGCATCGCCGACAGCGGCCTGGACACGGACGCCTGTCAGTTCCGTTTCGGTCCCGACGCGAACGAGCAGACCCCTTACAACAGTACGCAGCCACCCGGGTCCAATGTCACCCATCCGAACAACAAGGTCATCGCCTATTACCTGCTCTCAGGCGCGGACGCATATGACGATCGATCCAAAGATGCCCATGGAACCCACGTGAGCGGATGTGCGGCGGGCGACAACTACGCCAACCTGGCCTCGGCCGATGCGTCTGGACGGGACGCTCAAGACGGCATGGCACCGGCGGCCCGCATTGTTTTTCAAGACACGGGGCGACGAGACGGCAATCAGGCTGGGCTTCCAGGCTCGCTGGTGGATATGTATACCCAAGCAAACGCATCCGGGGCCCACGTGCACAACAATTCTTTTGGCATGACGGATCCGGATACGAGTTATAGCGGCGACAGCCGAGAGGTGGATCAGGCAGCCTGGCGCATGCCCGACATGCTCATCGTGTTTTCGGCGGGCAATTTGGGTCCGGATGCGGAAAGTTTGGATGGCATCGGCTCGACAT
>JAUVAM010000219.1 GCA_030591745.1 Deltaproteobacteria bacterium | reverse complement strand
GGTTGACTGTTTGCGACGACGAATGTGTCAACCTGCTCACTGACAACCGCTTCTGTTCGGCCAATGGTTCCTGCGGCACGGCCTGCCTTGAAGGTTTTGTCTGTGATGGTGCTGGCGCCTGCGCGCTTTCCTGCCAGGACGGGTTGACTGTTTGCGACGACGAATGTGTCAACCTGCTCACTGACAACCGCTTCTGTTCGGCCAATGGTTCCTGCGGCACGGCTTGCCTTGAGGGGTTTGTCTGTGATGGTGCTGGCGCCTGTGCGCTTGCTTGCCAGGACGGGCTGACTGTCTGCGGCGACGAATGTGTGAACTTGCTGACCGACAATCGTTACTGCTCGGCCGACGGCTCCTGTGGTACGGCCTGCCTTGAAGGCTTTGTTTGTGATGGTGCTGGTGCCTGTGTGTTGTCATGTCAGGACGGGTTGACTGTCTGTGGCGACGAATGTGTCAATTTGCTTACCGACAACCGATACTGCTCGGCCGGCGGCTTCTGCGGTACGGCTTGTCTTGATGGCTTTATCTGTGATGGTGCTGGTGTCTGCGCGCTTGCTTGCCAGGATGGGTTGATGGACTGCAATGGTATTTGCAGCGATACGGACTACGACCCTTACAACTGTGGCGGCTGCGAGGATGGCTCGGGCGCTTTCGAATGTGATTTCATGGAAGGTTGTTTCAGCGGAACCTGCATGTCGTTATTGTATACTGCTATTAGCTGTCTGGACATCAAGACTACTTTTCCGACGGCCCTCGATGGTGTCTACGAGATCGATCCGGACGGCGACGGCGGAAGCCCGCCCTTCGATGTGTACTGCGACATGACCACCGACGGCGGCGGCTGGACCTCCTGCGCGGAGGTGGTCAACACGGCCGCCGAGGATATGGCCTGCACCGACATTACCTGGTTTCACGATTGCGTCGACTGGACCATGGCCGCTTGGACCGGTGAGGAGGTTATGCTCAGCCTGAACAACGGCAGCCCGGTGTTCGCGGACTGGGGCACCCGGCCCGGCGATTGGACCTACAGCAATCTGACCTCCACTGGGGGCATAACGGGTCAGTATGACTACAGCACTCAGCATCCCAACTTCGTGGATATGAACAGCGGCTATCGGCTGACCATCACTGGCTACGATACCTCGGTTCACGGCTGGGGCGGTACTTGGGGTAACGGGTACGCGGTGGTGGTGTCCACGACGCCTTGCTACGCCTGCGACGTAGTTGTTTCGGTCATGAGCTATCGGGATGCCAACAACCCGGGGTGTGCACTTCGTTCCAATTATTTGGACGGCTTCACGACCAGCCACGAGGTCATGTACGACGCAGGCGGCGGCATCACCACCTACCTCGATGCCGCTCTGTTGCCCCAGCATGCTTTCCTGGGTACCTTTCGCTTCTTCGTGCGCTGATCGGTTCCTTGTAGAACCGGGGCAATGCTTGCGTGGGTGGGGGGATTTCGGTCATAATAGGGGACTTTTGATTTGAAAGGAGAGGTGACGTGACGCGCCGATCTTCGAGTTGGATATTGCTGGCTTTGTCCTGGATGCTCATGGGTTTGTGGGCTTGTGATTGTGGCGACGGTAAGCCGCCTTGTCTTTGTGGGGCGGATGATGCCTGCGAAGTGGATACCGACTGTGCGGATGGGGTGAGCTGCGTTGACTCCTGTTGCGGCGGTTGCAAGGATTGTCTTACGGATACCGACTGCGACGACGACACTTTGGAATGCGTGGACGGAGTTTGTGTGGACAAGGTCGCCTGCGACAATCCCTGTGTTGTGGGTGCCGACTGCGGGGCCTGCGAGGCTTGCGTCGATAGCTGTTGCGAAAGTTCCGAATGCGCCTCGGACGCCGATTGCCCGCCGGAAAACGACTTGCCTCGTTATTGCCCGACCGAGCCCGATCCGGAGACCGGCTGCCAGGAATGTCTCTTCGTGCGCTGCGAGGAAGATTCGGAATGCGAAGATCCTGCTTTCCCGCTTTACGTGGAATGCACCGCATCCCAGTATCCCCGCTGCGTCCGTGGCATGTGTGAATGCGCCCAGCCCTGCGGCGGTGCTTGCCCCGATGGTACCTATTGCTGCCAGGCCACCAACAATTGCGATCCCATCCCCGATCCTTGCCCGGATCTGAAATGCGAAGATTGCTTGATGCAAAACCCGGACCCGGGCGGCAGCTTGAACGAAGAGACCTGTGCATGGCAGGACGTGACTTGCTCTTGCGTGCCCTTGCCTCCCTTGGACCCGGCCTTTGCCGGTCAGCATTCGGCCTTGGCCTTGCTGCCGGACGGGGTGCCCGTCCTGAGCGGGTATTATGGTCGTCCCTACGGCGATCTGCTCTTTGGGATGGCCAGCGGGGCCGCCACCGGGGCCACGGTGGATTGGACCTTCGTCGATGGCGTGCCCGCAGATGCCCCTTGTGAGGGCGATGCCAATGGGCCGCGTAACGGAATCGCCGAGCCTGGAGACGACGTGGGCTGGGATACGGATATCGTGGTGGAGGATTCGAGCTTGATTCGCATCTCCTACCACGACCGAACCAACGGCGCCCTGAAGTACGCAGTGAGCGCCGATGGCCTGTTCTGGACCGTGCACACGGTGGATGATAACGGACTGACCGGTCGCTACAGCTCGATGGCCGTGGGGCCGGATGGCCGGCCCATGATCGCTTACATGACCCTCAACGACAGCGGCCAATCCATGCTCAAGCTGGCCTGGGCCAACGACGGCGTGACCGATCCCCAGGCCGACACCGACTGGACTTTCTACGAGCTCGACAGCATGGCCATGCCCTGCACCCCGGATTCCTGCGATGTGGGCTCGGTCTGCCTTGAGTCTTTCGGCGCTTGCGCGGTCGAAGACGATGCGGCCAACTGCAATGCCGGTGATGGCTGCGCCGATGGTGAAGCTTGTGTTGCCGGTGCCTGCGAAGTCCTGATGACCGGGTCGGCCTTGGACGATCTGCCCGACGGCGTGGGTCTGTTTGCCTCTCTGGCCTTGTTCGATGACGGCTCGCCTGCTGTTGCTTACTATGTGAACTCGAGCAATCCCGAATTGCGCTTTGCCAGTTGGACCGGTTCGGCTTTCGGCGCGCCCGCTGTTTTGGACACCGGTCGCGGCATCGATTGCGACATGTTCATCGATGGCTCGGATCAGATTCACGTCACCTATCAAGATCCGGCTTTGGGCGAACTTTGGTACGTTAACGCGGGTGTGTCCGCACCCGAGCTTGTGGATGTGGGGGCACGGGATGTGGATGGCAACCCCACGGACGCCGCTTCCGCGGTGGGCGCTTTTCACTGGGTGGGCAACTTCCCTCGCGTGGTGGCCGATTCCAGCGCCCGTGTGCGCGTGGCCTATCAAGACGGGACCACCGAGGACTTGCTGCACGGGACTCGGGCGCCTGATGGCACCTGGAATTTGGAGATTGTGGCCCGAAAAGAGATCGCTGAGAATTTCGTCGGTGCTTATGGATTCTTTGTGGATATGGTCTTGACGGCCGACGAAGATTCGCTGATCTCCAACTTCAAGCACAACCTGCGCACGGAGCCCTTCAGCTCGGCGATTGATCTGCGTTTGTTCACTCCATAATTTCCATTTTTGTACAGCAAGCATACTGGCGACAATTCTCGTTTGCCGCTATAATGAACCAGGTAAACGCAAGAAGGAGCTACTGCCATGCGCGGTCCGGCGGCCGCCACTTTTTTCTTTGTCAGTTTGACCGCATTGCTTTTGGTCCCGGGCCAAGCCTGTGACGACGAGGTGGCCGGGCCTTGTCCGGGCGGATGTCCGGTCGGGCAAATTTGCGATCCCGAGCAGGGCGTTTGTCTTGAACTTCGCCCCGAGGCAGTCCCTGCCGATTTGGGGCGTTACTTGTCGGCGGCCCTGGATGAATCCGGTCGCCGTGTTTTTGCGGCCTACGCCAAGCGTTATGGCGATTTGGTCTTCGCCAAGGAAAAAGACGACGGCACTTTCGAATACGAATACGTGGACGGCCTGCCTTTTGCTTATTCGCTGCAAAGTGATCTGAGGGCCGACCCCGTGGCCCCGGTGCTCCTTGGGGACAACGTAGGTCTTTACGCCTCCTTGGCCCTGGGCCCCTTGGACCGCCCGCACATTGCCTATTTTGATCGCAGCAACGGACGGCTGAAGTATGCCGCTAAGACCGTAGAGGGCTGGGATGTCGTGACCGTGCCTCGGGCAGGGGAGGACGAGCACGTGGTGGGTCGTGCGGCCTCCCTGGCCTTGGATGCCGAGGGTCAACCCCATATCGCTTTTTTGGACGAGGATCTGGGTGTGGTCAAGGTCGCCCGCAAGTCCTCGGACGGGCGATGGGCTGTTGAGCGGGTGACGACCTGTGATCCGGACCAGGCTCCCGGGCGTGTTGAGCGAGAAATGGGGCGGAGTTTGGGGATGGTGCTCGACCAGAGAGGCGGGGAGTGGCTGGCCATGAGAGATCCATGCTCCGGCAAGCTTCAGCTGGCCTATCGAAGCAACAGCACCTGGAGTCTCATCGCCTTGGACGCGGGCCCTGATGCGGGCACATGGTTGTCGGCGGCCTTGGATCCGAATGGCAATCTGGCCGTGGTCTACCATGATCGGGCTCGTGGCTCTTTGAACTATGCCTGGAATGACGATGGCAGCGTAAGGACCATGGTTTTGGACGACGGGTTGGAGGTCGGCGAGCGTGGGGCGTTGGTGCAGCGTGTCGTGGGCTCTCACTGTCATCTGATTTACGGATCGGACGGCCAGGCGATCATTGCGTACCTGGATGCCGCTCGTCAGGATCTTCGGCTGCTCCACGGCACTCCCGAAAGTGGGTTTTCTGAACCGGAAGTCCTGATGGACGAAGGCCCGGTTGGGCTTTTCGGCGCGATCGTGCCCGCTGCCGACCATCTCTGCTTGGGGACTTTTCGCTACGGAAGAACGCTCGACGGTCAAGGTGATGGACGGGTCGTATGGACCGACAAGGCCTTGGTGGACGGGAGCTTGCGATGAGAGGCCTCCTCCGCCTGGCTTTGGGTGCCGGCTTGCTCGGCATCTGCGCATGTCAGGCGCCTGCGTCATGCAGCCTCGAACCCTTGTCCGAGCCCCTGCAAGAACAGCAATTGGGTCAGCAAGCGGTGGCTTTTTACTCCCCGGCCGCCGAGCTCGAGGCCCTGGACCACGAGCTCTTGTGGCTTCTGGGCGAGGCCGGGCAGGCCATGGTGTCGCTTGAACTGCCCGAGTTGGCAGGGACCCTCGGAGAAACCCTGAGTTTCACAAGCCCTGCTTTTTCGGAATCGCTGGGCTTGGAAAGTTTGGCCCCTTCCCTGGAGGGCACCGCCCTTTCGATTGCCTTGCAAAGCAAGCCTTTGGTTTTGGATGTGCCCATGCAAATTTTTTCCGATGGGGAACCCTTGCGGGCATGCAGTCTCGTCATTCGCTTGGCGGGCAGGCAGGGCCTGGTGCTCTTGACTGCTGAACAGGCAGTCGATGGCGCGAATCTGGTCTTTGCTTCCGAGGCTTTTTGGGAAGGCGAGTACGCCGAGTGGCTCGAATTTGAATTGGAAGCGGGTTGTCCAGAGCAAGAAGGCAGTGAATTAGAAGAGCGATGGCGTGTGGCCCTGGAAGAAGCCTACCGGGTCGGCTTGCAGGCCCTTTCTGGAAACCTGGCTTCGGCGGCTGGGCAGTCTTTGGGCCTCGACAGGGCTTGTGCGGGCAGGCTGCCGGCCGGTCTGTCTTTCTCCTTGGCGCCGAGTTTGGATTCTTTGGGTCAGGGTGTGCAGGATTGGCATTTGGCCCTGGTCGGAGGCGTGACCGCTACCACCCATGCCTGCGTGCCCGCCGACCTCGTGCCGGCAGAGCCGGCCACTGGCATCCAAGCGGTTTTTCCCGAGCATTTGCCCCGCTCTGGTGAGGACTACGGTATGGCCGTGGCTCTCTCCAAGGCTTTTGTCTTGCAGGGGCTTTCAGCGGCTCATCGTTCCGGACTCTTCTGCCGTGAGGCAGGTGACGGCGAATTGCCGGTGGCATTGGACGATCTGCTGCGCTCCTTGACTGATCTGGCACCGCTTGGCCCCATGCGCTTGGCTTTGGCACCCTTGGGTGCCCCAAGCTTGGAATTCGTGGGCGCGGACCTGGATGCCGGCGAGCAACTGTTTCGCTTGCGCCTGGGGCTGCCCGACTTGACCCTGGATGTATATGCGGAGATGGATGGTGCCGCTTTGCGCGTTTTGGCCTTCCGGGCGGACTTGTCTTTGACCTTGCTGCCTCAGATCGATGAGACGGGCGACGATATGGGTCTACGCTTTGTCTTGCTGGAGGTGGCGGTCAACGGCCTTGAGATTCTGCACGACAAGATGCTGAGCGAAACCGGAGAGGACCTCAGGACTTTGGCCTCCCAGGTCGTCGAGCGCAGCGCATATGCTTTGGTGGACCAGTTGCCGCTTGTGCCCTTGTCTCTTCCGACTTGCGCGGCAGGGGAAGTGCTCGAGGGCCAACTAAGCGAAGAACATATCCTGCTTTACTTCTCGGACCCCTTTGAGCCGGGACCCTGGCCTCTGCCGTGAACAAACAGACGGGTGTCGTCTTCGAAGACCACGATGATCTTGCCGCCGGGCTTGGTGCCCATGACGATACCCAGTCCGAACTTGCCGTGCATAATGACCTGCCCCGCTTCGAAGGTGGCTTGAGGGCTGTAGGGCTCTGAACGGCTCAGATCTTTGCCGGCCACCGCTTCCTGCC
>JAUVAM010000644.1 GCA_030591745.1 Deltaproteobacteria bacterium | reverse complement strand
CCGGGCAGCCACGCTGCTTATCTGGTCATCGCCACGAGCGACCCGGATCTTTCCATGTCGCACTTCCGTTGTCAGTTTGCCATGATCCAGCCCGTACCAGGACAGGCCTGCATCCCCTTGACGGGCACCTCGGAAGAGGCGGCCATCGCCGTGGTGCCGGATGAACTGGATTTTTCCATCGTGGAGGTGGGTTGCAACTCGCCCGAGATGTCGGTCACGGTCTACAATTTGGGCACCATCGCCCTGAACATATCCAACATCTATTTGCAGACCAGCCCGGACCCCAATTTTAGCTTTACCTCGGCACCCACGACTCCTTATCCCCTGGCCGGCGGCGGCAGCGTGGTCATCCGAATGCGCTACCACCCGCAGGACGTTTCCAACCACTTCAACGTCCTGCGCATCGAGTCGGACGCCTCCAACCATCCGGTTCTGGAGGTGCCTCTTTTCGGCTCGGGCACCACGGATTCCTCACAGACTGATGTCTTTCATCAACCCGACGAGGTCATGAGTGACGTGCTCTTCGTGGTGGATAATTCGGGCTCCATGGGCGAAGAGCAAGCGGCCCTGGCGGGCAACTTCGATACCTTCATCCAATATGCGCTCAGCCTCGCCGTGGACTTTCATATCGGCGTGGTGACCACCGAGGTCAATGATTCAGAAACGAACATGGGCGATCCCGACCGGGATATCTTCCCGGGCGTATTGGTGCACCCATCCAACCTGCCGCGTTTCATCACCAACACCACGCCGGATATTTCCAATGCCTTCCGCGACATCGTGCAGGTGGGTACCTGTTGTTCAGACGAGCAGGAAGCAGGCTTAGAGGCTGCCTACATGGCCTTGAGCGCGCCCATCATTGATGATCCCACCAAGAACGGTGGCTTCCTGCGAGAGGATGCCAAGCTTTACGTGATCATCGTCAGCGACGAGCCGGATCAGTCCAGTGGCGATACGGATTTCTATGTGGATTTCTTTTCCTCCATCAAGGGCTATCGCAATCCCGAACGCATGGCGGTCTCCGCCATCGTGGGCGATACGCCCGATGGCTGCCAGGGCCCTGGCGGCAATGCCGCCGCCGGCCCGCGGTACATCGACGTCACCAACCGCACCGGCGGGGCTTTCGAGTCCATCTGCACGAACAACTGGGCCCAGGCCTTGAGTTCCTTAGGGCTAGACGCTTTCGCGGCCATCCGAGAGTTCCCGCTTTCGCGTCCCGCGGATGCATCCACCTTGACCGTAACGGTTAACGGTTCCACCGTGTCTCAAGCCAGCAGCACGGGTGGTGCCGACGGTTGGACCTACTACCCGGACACCAACACCATCTTTTTTGGCGACAACGTAGTGCCTGGACAGGGCGACACCATCGTGGTGAGCTACGAAGCTGTCTGTTACTGATTTCATGTCATGGGGTGGATCATGCGGCGTTCCAGATCCATACTGCCTGCCATCGTCTTGATCTTTCTGTCAGGCGGCCTGGTGGCGGCCAGCTGTAACGACAAGCCCGAGGGGAAGACCCAAGAGGTGGTCAAGATGAAGCCCAAGACCAAGGTCTCGACTGGCCCGGCTTTTTCTTCCCAGGTTGCCGGGCGGTTCTATCCTGGCGAGCCCCAGGCGCTACGGCTTGAGCTGGGCAAGTACCTGACCGCGTCCGAGAAGCGTCCCGGTGATCTGCTCGGCATCTTCGTGCCCCATGCCGGGACCCCCTATTCGGGGCCCGTGGCCGGTCCAGCGTTTGCCCAACTGCGAGATCGCGGTTTTACGAGGGTTGTTGTCTTGGGTCCTGCCCATCGAAGGGCCTTCGACAAACCAGCGGTTTTGACCGCCTCCAGTTACCGAACCCCCCTGGGCGATATTTCCATCGATGCAAAGGGGGTCCAACAATTGCTGGCCAAAGGAGCCGTGGTTGCGGACGAGGAAAAGTTTCGCGGGGAGCATGCGCTGGAGGTGGAGCTGCCCTATTTGCAAGTTGTGTTGGGCCAGGACTTCCTGTTGGTGCCCATCATGATTTCAGGTGCTGATGCGGCCTCGGCCAGAGAATTGGCCAAGGCCCTGAAGGAGACTTTCCCGGGCCGGGATACGGTTTTTGTGGCCTCGACGGACATGTCTCATGATTTTCCCTACGACGTGGCTACGGCCATGGATGAGCAGGCTGTTCGTTTGGTCAGCACATTGGACACCGAGGCCCTGGCCCAGGCCTACGAGCGTTTTCGTCAGGCCGGGAAAAAGATTGGTCTGGACGAGAAGGGCAAGCTGCAACCGGACTGCGCCCAATTGTGCGGTATGGGCCCGGTGTTGACCCTCATGGAGTTGGCCAAGT
>JAUVAM010000279.1 GCA_030591745.1 Deltaproteobacteria bacterium | reverse complement strand
GCCGCATAGCGATCTTGTTGTCCAACTGGATGTAGGCCGCCCCCAACCCGCCCAAGGAAAGAGCCACGCCAATCGCCAACCCCGCCTTGCCGAACAGTCGCCACAGGGCCAGCGCCAGACAGCAACCGGCGAGCAACAGCAAGGGTGTCGAGATGTAGACCCAGTCGTTTCCGAAGTGCCGAGCCTCACCGACGGCGAATCCGTATGTCATCCCACCAGGGCCGAAGAACAAAGCCACGCCCAAAAGCGGCACCCAAGGGCTCTTCTTCTGCTTCCGACCAGTCAATTCCAAGTTCATATCCGTCACGGCTCCTTTTCACCAGGCGCAAGCTGCGACTTTCTGCCATCGTGGGCATGTTGCTCAACGGCTCAGCCGAGAAGCTGCCCCTGACAACTTGGATCCAGTGCAAATCCTTCGGACTGCATCTCCTCGCAATTCAAAAAGTTGAACCAGGGAATACATTCCTCATAGAACTCATCCATGTCCCTGATGTCGATGACGTTGGCGCAATCTCCACCCACCACATCGAGAAGCAAATTGCGACATTCCTCGAAGGTGCCAATGTCACAGCGAACGCATAGCCCGCCGAAGGCGTTGACGAGGTCCACGCAAGCACCCTCCGGCGTACGCGGGCCATCCTCGCCACAGCCCGAAACCATGACGGCAACCAAGAACAACACCCCAAACAAGACCCTAGCCCGCATCATCGCCTCTCCTCCCAATGTCGCAGCGTTCAGTCCAACCTATCGCATAATCCTACCCGCCACCAAGACAAGGAACAAAAAAAGCGAACGAGGGACAGCCTTGACAAGGCGCGTTTCGCCGGGGATGATGCGAGCAGAATCGACCGACGATGATGCTCAGGCTTGTGGGTCATTTTTCCGCAAGGCATCCCCATCGCAGTGGTCAACCGCGTGCCCGTGAAAGACAAAACAAACGGGGACGGAGGTGGTTTTTTCGCTGCGAGGGATAGATGAGGGCATCGGCCAAATCCAGAGACATTCCGGAAAAAGTGGACCTGCTGGTCATCGGCCTGGGCCCGGCCGGGGTGAGTTGCGCCATCGAGGCCAAGCGCTGTGGCCTTTCCGTCCTGGCCGTGGACGATGAGCCCATCGGCGGCCTGGTGCCCGCTGCCCGACGCATCGACAACCTGCCCGGCCTGCCGGGCATCTCGGGTGCCGAGTTGGCCCAGCGCCTGGCCGAGCAGCTCCAGGCATTGGAGGTGCCCACCCTGCGTGATCGGGTCACGATCCTCGCGAAAAACTCCACGAACTATTCGGCCACGAACTATTCGGCTGGCACCTCGGAGGGCCTTGAATTGACAGCGAAAAGTGTCTGTCTGGCTTGCGGTACGCAGCCTGCGGCATGGGCGGCATTTGACTTGCCCGCTGGCGTCCATCGAGATCTTCGCAACATAGCGAAAAAGCATCAAAATCTTCGGGGACAGAGTGCGGTGGTGGTGGGTGGTGGCGAGGCGGCTTTGGATACGGCCTTGAGCCTTCAGGATCTGGGCGCGGAGGTTCAACTTTGGATGCGGAACTCCGTCCCCCGATCCGGTGGCCGCTTGCTGCATGAGGCGTACGAGCTGGAGCTGTGTTTTTGCCACGAGCGGCACATGATGGCGCTTTCGGGTGGGCCCGGTGCCTGGAAAATCACGGACCAAAATGGGGAGATGCATCAGACCCATGAGCTCATGCTCTGCATCGGGCGAGAAGCTCGCGATGAGTTGCGGGCCATGTTGCCCGATGAGTGCCCGGGCCTGTTTGCAGCCGGCGATCTCATCCGGGGACATGATCGCTACATCGCAAGCGCCATGGGCGACGGGCAAAGGGCCGCCATCGCGGCTACGGCTTATCTGGCAAATCAAGATGGGAGAAAAACATGAGCAACACGATTGAAGATCTGACGAACATCAGCACGAGCGGCGATCCGAATCTGGCCGTGGTGGCCGTTGGAAAATTCGGCGAAGACGCGCGTTATGCCGTGGAAACGGTGGACGCCCTGGACCCGCCCAAGAGCCGACAGCAAAAGTGGATCATCAACCTCTCCACCCAGTTCGGCTGCCCCGTGGGTTGCCCCATGTGCGACGCGGCCGGTGCCTACCACGGCGACCTCAGCGCAAAACAGATGCTGGCTCAGGTATCATGGGCCTTGGCGCGCCACCCGGGCATGGCAGCCACTTGCGCCAAACTCAAGGTGCATTTTTCGCGGATGGGCGAACCGGCGCTGAACGATGCGGTTTGCCAGGCCCTGCTCGATTTGCCCGCGCTGGTGAAAAGCCCCGGGCTCATGGCCTGCGTGGCCACGGTGGCACCCAGGGGCCGAGAAGACTGGTTCGCTCGCCTCTTAGAAATTCAACGTCGATTCTATCCGCAGCGTTTTCAGCTACAGCTCTCGGTGCAAAGCACCGACGCGGCCGCTCGCCACCGCCTGATTCCCATCCCACACCTGGACCTGGACGAACTGGCCGAGCTGGGCCTGGCCTTTCATGGAACGAATGGGCGCAAGCCGGTGCTGAATTTTGCGCTGGCTGAAGACGCGCCCTTCGATCCCATGGTGCTTTCACGCCACTTCGATCCGAATCACTTCGCCGTCAAGCTGACGCCCATCAACCCCACCGCCCGCTCCGAAGCACACGGCCTGCGCACCTGCCTGCGATCAGACACCGAAGCCAAAGTGGACGCCGCCATCGACCGATTGCGAAACCTGGGCTACGACGTGATCCGCTCGGTGGGCGATCCCAAAGAAGACGAGATCGGCTCCAACTGCGGTCAGACCCTGCGCATGTTGCTCGCCCGCACTCAGGGCACGATCAACAAGCCTGCGAATCCGACAGGACCGCCACCTTCGGCTGGCAGCCGCATGGGGGCCTGAGCTCGAAGTTGAGTACGTTTTCCACAAACTCCACCTCGAGCCACAAGGGCCCGCGCAGCATCAAGGGGGGATCCTCACCGCCGTTCAGCTCGGCCAGTTGCTGGAGTAATTCTTCGCGAAGCTGAAGCAGGGTGTGCTCGGGCCAGCCCAGATATCGTTGTTCCAAGGGCCGCACGTAGGTCTCGCCCGAGTCGGGACAGCCACATTGTTGCATGACTTGTTCCTGAGGAATATCCGGATTCACATCACAGGCCTCCAGGACCATCCAGCCATCCGTCCCCCTCGGCTCGCCCAAAAAACTTCCAGCCGGGGTTTCGACCCAACGTGATTTTCCGGATTGCCCCAGTTTGCCGGGCCGACGCCAATTCTTTCGGTTCTTGGGTTTTCGGGGATTCTTACGCCTCTTCAATCGACTGCTCATGTCCTCTCCTCTCCTTGCCAATGGTTGACTGACCGCAAGAAAAAGCAAAGGTCGTGCCATGATGAGCGTGTTCAGAATTTCAGGGACTTAGACCGGGGACGGAGTGAGTTTAATCCAGCAAGTGTCCGGATTCCGGACACGGAGGCGTTCAGGGTCGGGGTCGGCAGGTATCCGGATCGACGCAGAGGTAGCAGAAATACTGGTAGGCCAGGATATCCGGGGGATCACAAATCGGCGGCATCATGTCGCACATGGGCTCCGTGCCGTCATCGCAACGGCTATCGTGACAGGCCGTGGCGGGATCGTCTATGCAACTCCAGGTTTCCGCGTCCGTACAAGTACACCAGGGCACCTGCAAAAAATCCGGGCAAGTGGCGGGGATCTCTTGCCCGCCCCAGCAAGGATCCGGCGGCTGGCAGGTATGGAGACCCACGCAAAGCCAGCAACCATTGCGAATGATGGCCGTCTGTCCATGATTGCAGGAAAGCCGCGGCATCATACACATGAGGGTGATCGGATCGTCGCCGCCGCAGGCATGCTCAACACAGCCGGCGATGCAGTCGTCGCAGCCGGGACAGGAACTCGACGCGCAGAAGTCACAGTACTCGTCAAAGTCGCACTGCATATCGGCCCCGCAGCCAGGCACCCCCCATGGCTTGCAAGTAGCCGGATTGACGCAGGCGTAACATTGGTTTTGGTAGGCCAGGATCTCCCAATCCTCGCAAACAGGTGGCACCATCTCGCAGATGGGCACACTTCCGTCATCACAAGAGCTATCCCGACACTGGTTCTCCGGGCTGTCGATGCAATTCATCCCGCCCATGTCATCGCAGAAGCACCAGGGCACCATCTCTCCGTCCGGGCATCGGAACAGGACTTCGCTGCCTGGTTCGCAAACCGAGGCCTCGCAGGTCTCCTGGTCGACACAAAGCCAGCAGAGATCCTCGACCACCGCAACCTGACCCGGTCCGCAGTCGGGCCGCTCCATGAAGCAAGCGGGCTCAGGCTCGGTGGGGCAACCGTGGGGCAAACAACCCGCCACACAGTCGCTACAGAAAGGACAGGAACTCGACGCGCATGGGTCGCAATAGTCAACCGGCGGGCAATCCAAATCCCGATGGCAGCCCGGCTGCCCCCAGGGCCTGCAGGTGGCCGGATTGACGCAGAGGTAACAATTATTCTGATAGGCAAAAATCTCGTAATCCTCACAGACCGGCGGAATCAAGTCGCAGAAGGGCTCGGTGCCGTCATCGCAGGAGGCATCCCGGCACTGGTTCTCAGGGCTGCGAATACAAACCCACTCACCGTCCATGCAATCACACCAAGAAACCATCTCCCCGTCGGGGCATTCGAACAAGCGCTCTTCGCCCTGAACGCAGTCGGCGACGGGCTCGCAGGTATCCGGGTCCACGCAAACCCAACAATCGTTCTGGATGGCCAGGATCTCAAAACCCTCGCAGGAAGGCGGCACCATCTCGCAAAGATCGTCGCTGCCGTCGTCGCAAGAAGTGTCCCGGCACTGGTTTTCCGGGCTGTCGATGCATTCGTAGTTGTCGTCCGAATCGCAACCACACCAGGGCACGGTTGACCCATCAGCGCATTCATATCGCGCCTCATCCGTCTGCCCGTCGCAATCATTGTCGACGCCGTCACAAACCTCGTCACCGCTGGGCACGCAATTGGCCAAATTTTCATATTTTGAACAACCCCAAACAAGCAGCCCAGCAAGAAGCAAAGAGGTCAACACAGAACCCTTCATCAATGTTTTCATGACGCTTCTCCATCGCATGTCATCAATAACTCTACATTAAGGGTCAAGCCCTGATCCGGTCAAGTGGTCCCCAGAGGTGCGATTGACAGACACGCAAGCCCAGTGTAGGTTTTTGCCCGAATCCAGGCCGCTGCCGCCGGGCGAGCCTTTTGGACGGAGCCAAGATGAAAACGATGAGCGCCGATGAAGTTCGCAGCGAATTTTTGAAGTATTTCGAGAAGCATGACCATCGGGTGCAGTCCAGCTATCCCCTGGTGCCGCCCAATGACCCCACCCTGCTCTTCACCAACGCGGGCATGGTGCAGTTTAAAGACGTCTTCACCGGCAAGGAGAAAAAGGATTTCAAGCGGGCCACCTCCAGCCAGAAATGCGTCCGGGCAGGCGGCAAGCACAACGATCTGGAAAATGTGGGCTTCACCGCTCGGCACCACACCTTCTTCGAAATGCTGGGCAACTTCTCCTTCGGCGATTACTTCAAAAAAGAAGCCATTCGCTTCGGCTGGGAGTTTTTGGTCGACGTCATGGGCCTGTCGGTGGACAGACTCTACGTGACCGTCTTCGCCGGCGACGAGGCCGATGGCCTGCCCGCCGATGAAGAAGCGGCGGAGATCTGGCATAAAGAGATCGGCGTGGCGAAAGATCGCATCCTGCGCTTCGGCAAGAAGGACAACTTCTGGTCCATGGGCGACACCGGCCCCTGCGGTCCCTGCTCGGAGGTCATCTACGATCAAGGTGAAGCCGTGGTCTGCCATGAGCCAGGCGGATGCCGCGGGCTGGAATGTGAATGCGATCGCTACTTGGAAATATGGAACCTGGTCTTCATGCAATT
>JAUVAM010000334.1 GCA_030591745.1 Deltaproteobacteria bacterium | reverse complement strand
TTCAGGGCGTGAACGCCCGGCAGGAAGCGCGTGGCGTGGTCTTTACCCTGTATGACATGTTCCCGAGCAACAAGACCACGGTGGTGCCCGAACAAGCTTATTTGTTGGACAAGATTGCCAAACTCACCAAGAAGTACCCTGGGTATCCGATCCTGGTCGAGGCCTATACCGACTCTCGCGGCCGCGAAGTCGACAACCTTGCGCTCTCACAGGGCCGTGCTCAGTCCGTTCTTGCCTATTTTGTCGAACAGCACAAGCTCGGATTCAACCGGATTCGCTCTTCCGGCTATGGCGAGGCCAATCCGGTGGCCGACAACTCAAACAGCGCGGGAAGAGCCAAGAACCGGCGCGTGGAAATGATCTTCCTTTTTCGGTAGTTTTTGGCATGCTGTTCAAACAATCGATTCCCACAGAACAGACAAGGAGCAAAACATGGATCTCATTTTCTTAGGCCCTCCGGGGGCCGGTAAGGGTACGCAAGCCAAATGGATCATCGAAGAATTCGGCACGCCGCAGATTTCCACTGGCGATATCATTCGGGCGGCCATTCGTGGCGGGACTGAGCTTGGCAAAGAGTTCAAGTCCTACACCGACGCAGGCAAGCTGGTGCCGGATGAGCTCGTCAACCGCATGGTGAAAGATCGCCTGGCTCAAGACGACGTAAAAGGTGGTTTCTTGCTGGATGGTTTTCCGCGTACCGTGCCTCAGGCCGAGGCTTTGGACGGCATGCAGACTGAGTTGGGTCGCCAGTTGAATCATGTGCTGCTTTTAGAAGTTGCGGACTCCGTGCTGCTCGAGCGCATCACGGGCCGGCGCAGTGATCCGGAGACCGGCCGTGTCTACCACATCAAATTTGATCCGCCCCCGGCCGAGGTCGCGGGTCGTGTCATTCAGCGCAGCGATGACACCGAAGAAGTCTTGGCTCAGCGGCTCGAGGAGTACCATGCCAAGACGGCACCGCTCATTCCGTTTTACGAGGAGAAGGGTCTCTTGCGTCGCATCGCCGGCGAGGGTAGCCCCGAGGAAATCCGGGACTTGCTCTTTGCGGCCATTCGAGCCCAATAAAAATTTCCCTTCCAGTTCAAGTACTTCCTCCCATTTGAGCATCGAAGGCCAGACGGAGGCTTGACAAGCCCCCCGTCTTTGCCCTTTCTTTTGGTCGCTTTCCGGACCCGAGGCGTTTTTTGAGCTTTTCGGGATCGGTGCCCAACGCTTGAGGAGAGTCGATGGCCAAACACCTCGTGATCGTGGAATCGCCCGCCAAGGCCAGAACCCTAGCCCGATTTTTGGGCGAGGACTTCATCGTCGAATCCTCCATCGGGCATGTACGCGACTTGCCCTCCAAGGCGGCCGAGATCCCCTCGACCCACCGCGGCAAGAGTTGGGCCCGTATCGGCGTGGATGTGGACCAAGGATTCAAGCCCCTCTACATCGTGCCGGGGACCAAGAAAAAGCAGGTCAAGAAACTCAAAGATTTGCTGGCCGAGGTGGAGGACCTCTTCTTAGCGACGGACGAGGATCGGGAGGGTGAGGCCATCGCCTGGCATTTGATCGAGGTATTAAAGCCAAAGGTGCCCGTGAAGCGCATGGTTTTCCATGAGATCACCCGCAAGGCCATCGAGCAGGCCCTGGCCAATCCCAGGGAGTTGGACAGGCGATTGGTGCAAGCCCAAGAAGCCCGCCGCATTTTGGACCGACTTTTCGGCTACGAGGTCTCGCCGGTCTTGTGGAAGAAGGTGCGACCCAGGTTGAGCGCCGGTCGCGTTCAGTCCGTGGCCACTCGCCTCGTGGTTGAGCGGGAACGGGGCCGGATGGCCTTCGTTTCGTCAGGGTACTGGGGATTGACCGCCAGTTTGCTGACGCCCAAGGGTTTGGCCGGTCCCCCCAAGGTAAATGCGGAACTCGTGGAATTGTCCGGTCGTCGGGTGGCTCTCGGCAGGGACTTCGATGGCGCTACGGGTGTGCTCAAAGACGAGTCCAAGGAAAAAGGCGTCATCGCCCTGGTCGCGGATTCGGCCCAGGCTCTGCGAGGGGACTTGCTTGACAAGGAACTGCGCGTCGCGGATGTAACCACCAAGCCCTTTACGCAGAAGCCGGCCCCGCCTTTCATTACTTCGACCCTGCAGCAAGAGTCGGGGCGCAAGTTGTCCTTTTCCGCCCAGCGAACCATGCGGGTGGCACAGCGTCTTTACGAAAACGGTTACATCACCTATATGCGCACCGACTCCACCACGTTGTCTGGAGAGGCGCTCGGGGCGGCCCGTAAGCAGATCAGCGCAATGTATGGTGCGGACTACTTGCCGGCCAAGCCAAGGACCTACATCCGCAAGGTCAAGGGCGCGCAAGAGGCCCACGAGGCCATCCGGCCGGCCGGGGAAGACTTCCGCACACCGGAGCAGGTCAAAGGTGAGCTGGACAGCGATGCATGGCGCCTCTATGAGCTCATCTGGATGCGCACCATGGCTTGTCAGATGAACGATGCCCGGGGCGAGCGCAGCCGGCTTCGCTTTGATGCGGAGCTTTCAGCGCAAGTGGCCCAGGTCCTTGGGCTGGAGGCCGCGGACAACAAGGCCACTTTCCAGGCCGGCGGCAAGGTCATTCACTTTCCGGGTTTTCTCAGGGCCTACGTGGAGGGCTCGGATGAGCCCGATGCCGATCTGGGGGACAAGGAAGTCCGCCTGCCGAATCTGGTTCTGGACCAACGTTTGCAGGCCGAGTCGGTCGAGGCTTTGCCTCACGAAACCAAGCCCCCGGCTCGTTTCACGGAGGCCAGCCTGGTCAAAGAGCTTGAGCGCCTGGGTATTGGTCGGCCTTCGACCTACGCCAGCACCATTCAGACCATCCAGGATCGCGGCTACGTTTGGAAGCGCAGCGGGGCCCTGGTGCCCACCTTGACCGCCTTTGCCGTGACCCGTTTGTTGGAAAAACATTTTGAAGAGTTGGTGGACTACTCCTTCACCGCCCGCATGGAGGATGACTTGGACGACATCTCCAGCGGCGACAAGGAGGCCCAGCCCTGGCTTAAGGCCTTTTATTTTGGTGAAGGACCGAGCGATCTTTCGCCCGAGGAGCTGCGCGAAGCGCCCTTGAGTCGGGTGGGTATTAAAACGAAGATCGAGCACGGCATCGAAGACATCGATGCCCGGGGCATTTGCTCTTTGCATCTGGGCGGTTCGGGCGAGCAGGGTGTCGCGGCCAGGGTGGGGCGTTATGGTCCCTATTTGCAGATGGGAGATGGTGAGCGTCGCGCCAATTTGCCGGAAAACGTGGTCATGGATGAACTGAGCCTTGAGCAGGCCATGGAGATGCTGGATCTCGCGGAGGCCAGCAACCGCTTGCTGGGTCAAGATCCGGATAGCGATCTGAATGTCTACCTTCGCTCAGGGCGCTATGGACCTTATATTCAGCTTGGGGAGCAGGAAAAAGGCAAAGGCAAGCGCAAGGCGACCAAGCCGCGCATGGCGGGTTTGTGGCCAGGCATGGAGCCTGCTGAGCTGAAGCTTGCAGACGCCTTGTTCCTTCTCAGCTATCCGAAATCCTTGGGCGAGCACCCCGACACCGGCGATGAAATCTTCGCCTGCTCGGGCCAGTACGGACCTTACCTCTATATGGATCTGGAAGAGGCCGACAAGCGAGAGACTCGCTCGCTTGAGAATCATGAGCAATTGCGCGGCATCGACCTGGCCCAGGCCTTGGCCCTTTTCGCCGAGCCCAAGAAGCGGCGTCGCGCGGGTCAGTCTCGCTCGGTTTTGGCCAAGCTTGGCGAAAGCCCGGTGACGGGCAAGGAAGTCGAAGTGCGTGACGGGCGCTTCGGACCCTACGTGACCGACGGGCAGATCAACGCATCCCTGGGTGCCAATCGCGATCCGGCAAGCTTAAGTCTGGCTGACGCCTTCGATCTGATCGCCGCCCGCGAGCAGCGTTTGCGCGACCAGGGCGAAGACCCCCGCGCTGCAAAGAAATCCAAAAAGCCCAAAAAGAAAGCAGCCAAGAAGCCTGCCAAGAAGACCAAAAAGAAGGCAGCCAAAAAGACCAAGAAAGCCAAGAAGACCGCCAAGAAGACCACGAAGTAGAAAAACAAAGTCATTCCCGAAGGCTTCTGTCGGGAATCCATAACTCTTAGGGGAAAAGCAGCCAGTCGATGACGTTTCGAATTTCTATGTCATGGTCTTTTGGGTCGCTTTCCTCATAGGGCATGTGAGTCAAGATTGTTTTTCGAATGCCCGAGGTGTCGCCGATTTCATCCTCTGCTTTGGCGAAGGCCGCAAATTCTCGTTTTTTTGTCTTCTCGTTTTCCAGGTCATGACATACCTGGATTAGCTCGACTATCTTCGCGCCTTCTTTGATCACGAAGTCGATCTCTAAGTTGTTGCTTGTTTTGTAGTAGTAGATTTCGCGTTTTCTTCGCAGCAATTCGACAAAGACGATGTTTTCAAGGTTCTGCGCCATGCGCGCACCCACCTGAAAAGAAACCCGATTGGCAAGGCCGGTATCCACGGAATAGAATTTTTTGGGATGGGTAAGCTGTTTTTTTATTGACCAGTCAAAACGTGCGAGCTGGAAAATCAGGCAAGCTTGTTCGAGATAGTATGTGTAGTCCTTGACGCTGTCGTAGGAAATGCCGAGATTGTTTTTAAGTCTGTTGATTGAGTTGATCGAGCTGGTGTTGCTCAGCAAGAACATCGTGAGTTCTTCGAGGGTCCTGTGGTTGAGGATTTTATGTCGCGTGATGATGTCACGCAGAAGAATGGAATCATAATAGGCCTTGAGGGTATCCCGCCTCGTCTCGGCATCCGATATTTCGATGAGCTTTGGAAAACCGCCTTGTTCGACAAAGCGTCGGAAGAACCCATCGACCTTGTTTCGTTTTTGTATTCTTTCGGCGCGATCGCGAATGGAGAACTGGTTGAAATGCAGGAATTCAACGAAGCTCAGAGGGAAGACGGTGACATCGAGATAGCGACCGCTCAGGGCGGTGCCGACCTCGGGGCTGAGCAGGGATGAGTTTGAGCCGGTGACATAGAGGCTGGATTGTGAAAGCCCGTATTCCTTGAGCGCCCATTTTTCCCAGCCAGGAACATTCTGTACCTCGTCGAGCATGATGATGGGCTTGGGGCCGGGGGCCATGAACTCAATGTAGGCGTCTTTGATTTGGTCGAGAAGCGCGGGGCTTAAATGCTCGATGAAGCGAGGGTCCTCCAGGTTGACGAGGAGGATATCCTTGGCCGGGCGTCCCTCGGCGCGCAGGCGTTTGATTTCGTTGAGAAGCAGGGTGGATTTGCCGGCACGGCGAAC
>JAUVAM010000440.1 GCA_030591745.1 Deltaproteobacteria bacterium | reverse complement strand
TGAACAGCAGACGCTGTCGGACTGACAAAGCTCTCCGGCCTGCAAACAAGGTGTGGCCGAATCGCATTGGTCACCATTGCAAAGGTTGGAGCAACAGTCCGTGTGACCCGAACAACTCTCGCCCAGGGACGCGCAAACCGAGCCCGCGGCGCAACTGCCACCCACACAAGCCATAGAGCAACAATCCACGGCGAAATCACAGGCCTGCCCGTCGGGGACGCAGAGCCCCGAGCCTTCCTCGCAGAGCATCTGCCCCGTGCCGTCGTCCACGCAACGACCGGAACAGCAGTCGGCACCGCTGACGCAGGCCGTCCCCGCCGCCTTGCAGACCTGGGCATCTTCCGCGCAAAAACCCTGGTCGTTGCAAACACCGCTACAACAAAGCGTCCCGGTGTCACAGGCCTGTCCAGCGGCCAGGCAGTCACCACCGCCGTCGGGAATACCGGCGTCATCTCCAGGGTTCGCCGTGTCGTCCGAACAAGCGCCCAAACACAAGGCCACAATCAAAACAGACAGAAGGGAATAGAGAATTCGTCGCATGGCCGATCTCCTCATTCGATCAGTAGGAATGAGTTCATACTAGCACAAGACCCCATTTGCCGCAGGTTTTGGGCCTTGACAGAAAAAAGGTCTGAGAGGATGATGCAAATCAAGCTGGAAATTTACACTGGGACGGCCAATCGATCGGCCAAGCACTCGGAGGGATGGATCATGGGAACCAAGCCAGGTTTTTTACTGACTGCTACGCTCACACTCTTGCTCTGTTCAAACGCCACAGCCGGCGATTTCATGGACATGCGTCTGACCTGGAGCCTGTCCGACGCCAACCTCTTGGCCGCGCCGGGAGAAACCGCGGTCAACACGCCGGGCCTGCACATCGGCCCCGACGGCACCCTGGGCTTTTTCGACAACTACGAGACAAAGTACTCAGGCTTCGAGACTTTGGGCCATCTGGTGCTCTACAAAGAGTTCAACTCTTTCTTCGATTATTTCTCAGGAGACTCGGCACTCTTTTTGGGCATACAGCCCAACTCCGGCTTCGCCGACGAGGGCTCCTATATCCGCGTGCGCTACGACTGGTCCAAAGGAACCGCCGAGGGCAAAAACCTGGAGCTGACCCTCTTTCCACTACAGGCCGACCGCTTCCGCTTGGGCTATTCCTACCAGATCAGCTGGGGAGGTTCCGACATCTTCCCCATGAACGCCGACATGGCACCCGGGGCCAAGTTGCAACTCAATCTGCCCTGGGGCTACGCCTACGCCGGATTCAAGACCACGCTCATCTCTGAGTACATCAACGACACGGAGCAAACCGAGCAAGTGGCCAACTACGGTGCCCTGGCCGGCCTGGGCGGGGACTGGCAGGGCTTCGTGCTGGAGATGGGCGGCGGCTACTTCACCAGGGGGGTCTTCTCGCAAGAAAGCGTTCACGGTCGGCAGCTTTACGCCTTGGGCCTGAGCTACCAGGTGGGCTACCACCAGGGCTTAGACATCGGTCGCTCCATCGACTTCGAGCTCTACCGTCATGATCCTTACATGGAGCAAAGATTCTTCGCGCCCGAAACCTACGACGAGGCTGTCAGCTTCCGCATCATGCACGAAGGCAACTTCCTGCGTCAGCCCCTGGAAGATCCCGACCAGTACGGCGAACTGAAGATGCAAATGGCCTGGGCCTTCGACATCAACGCCGCAATCAAGTGGGGCTACTGGCGACTGCACCTGGACGCAGTCGCCCGTTCCTTGAGCTACATCCTTCACGAAGTGCCCTCCTACACCCCATACCAAGCCTTTGCCTCAAACGCGGCAAGCCGCCCCGAGCTCTGGGCGGCTATCGGCTTAGACCACCACTTCCCCGCCCTCCGCCTGACTCCAGGCTTCAAATTCGGCGTAATGCGCCCCGCGACTTACTGGACGGACTCCCTGGATGGTTTGCGCAGAGTTGTGGTGGTGAACCGATGGCACAGGGCCATCCTGCCCCTGCAGGCCGAGGAACATCCCATCTACACAGCCAAGGCCAGCCTGCGCTGGGACTTCGCCGAAGCCCTTGCCTTCGTCGCCGAGCTCTACTACAGCTACGACGACAACCAAATTAGGTACACGCACGATTTTTACGGCCTGAACATCTATTCGGTCTGGGCCGATCCCCACGTACTGGGCTTCAACCTCATGGCCCAGGCCAGGTATTGAACCAGAAGCCACCGACGCACACTCAAGGCTCCGGCTCATCCAACTCCACCAGCCGTTTTGAAACCAGACCAAAAAACACCCCGCCTGCCCCTGACTCAAAGCGCCAGCCCAAATGGGCACCGCAGCCGCCGCAATGGGCGTGGCGCCAGGCATGCCCGGGAAACCAGGTGAATTCCTCGCTGGCATCCCCCTGCATGATGCAGCCCGGCGCATGAGAAAAGCAGCCAATTTCAAACATCAGTCCCGCCGGATTAAAAAAGGTGTGATCCTTGGAGCCGTCCACCTCCACGGCATTGGATCTGTCCGTAACGGGCTGTGAGCAAAGCCGGCAAAGGAGCGACCGCTCGGCTCCAGCCTCTGCATCCGAGGATTTAGGGCTGACCTGCCCGTCCTCATCCGATCCATCTTCGCCCAGGCGGAAGCAATCCCGGGGAAGATCGTCTTGTTCTTGCCGAAGGCCACAGATCACAATTCAGATTCTAGCCGAAAGAAAGCCAAGAGGACAGACAAGCCCAAAACCCCGAATCCACCCAACTCGCAAACGGTCTGGGAAAAACGAAGGCGCTGCTAAAACGAGAAGGCAAAAACCAAGGCACCCCCTGCCCCGGGATGCGGCTCGGGAAGATCCCTGCCCTCCATAAAGACCGGCAGGTAAAAAGCAGCGGCCGCCCACAATCCCATGCCAAAACGGGTGTTGAACCAATAGAGCAGCTCAAAGTCCATCCGAGCGCAAAGGGACTGCAGGCCGTAGAGTTCATTGTCGTATATGTCGTGAAGATAGTAGGAATATCCTAGCGCCAAGGAACCGGCCACAACGGCACCTTCTCCCTTGTCGTCACGAAAATTCAAGATCCGCAGGCGACCACCGAACAAGAGGGTATGGGCAGCGGTCAAATCACTGGAGTGGGGTTGCTCGGTGAAATCCAGGCTGTAGTCCACCAGCAGATACTCCCAGAAAGTCGCGGATACGTTGATCCCCGCGCCCTCCTGAAAGTAGGGCATCTCCCACCTGCTGAAAGGAGGAGAAAGCCGCAAGCGCAGGTCCATCCACGCCTCATGAGGCGCATCTGGCAGTTCCGGCACAGGCTCTGCGAGCGCCCGACGCTGCACGCTTCCGACTTCGTGCCAAGGAAAGGCCACGGCCGTGACCAGGGCCGCCTGGAGCTCATTGGCCGAAGACCAAAACAAACCACCCGAAAGATCAAGACCCACGGCCAGACGCCCATTCCAAAACCAGTACAATGCATCCAGACTCAAACGAATGAAGGAGTCCTTGTAACCCAAAATGCTGTGCTGATAGCCCAAAGCCAGAGAACTCTCCACGAGCAGGCCGTTGCCCAAATAGTCCAACAACTCAACCGCTCGAAAGCGTCCCCCGGCGAAAGCTCGATATGAAAAGCCCTCCTTGACCTTCCTCTCGCTCAAGCCCCAGTCCATCTCGAAACCGACAAATCCGTAACGCCACATCCCCAGCGACAAACCCAAAGAGACATCACGCAACGATCCAAAACCCATCCTCGAATAAGGAGCAACCGACAAACGCAGATCCAAAAAGCTGCCAGGATCCTCCGCTCGTACGGGCCCCAAAAAGCAAAACGAAAGAAGCAATCCCATGATGACCAAAATCGACTTACTCATAATCTCCCCGTTCCCCAAAAGCCTACTTCAGAATCGCGTCAGAAGGCAAAAACGGGGTCTCTTCTGGGGTCAGAAGGCCGCGGCAAAAACCAGGGCAGCCCCGGCACCCAGGTGGGAAGCTGGGGTGTCTTCTTCTCCGGCGGCAAAGGGAATGGTGAACCCCAAGGAAGCCCACAGCCCCACGCCGAAGTTTCCTGTTATCCAACAAACCGGCTCCCAATCAAGCCGCAGGATCAACGCATCCACGTCTCCCCAAACACCTTCCTGCCATTGGTGCACATAATGAGCGTAACCAAGGACCAATGCCGTATCGACCACCCAGCCCCGCCCTGCCCCGTTCCTCGAATCCACTCCCCGCAAGCGACCGCCAAACGCAAAGGTATGGCTCAAGGTCTTTGAATGGGAAGGAATCAGCAAGACCCAGTCGAGGGTGTACTCCACAAGAAGATGCCGCATGAACTCCACGCTTGCGCCAATGCCACCAAGACCGAGGGGCTCGGGCAAGTTAATCT
>JAUVAM010000381.1 GCA_030591745.1 Deltaproteobacteria bacterium | reverse complement strand
TGCGTCCGCCGGGGCCAAGAGCCCCAGAAGGGCGAATGGTGTCTGCCCATCGGCTTTGCCGAGCTAGGCGAAAGCATCGAAGAAGCATGCCTGCGCGAACTCAAGGAAGAAGCCGGCATCGAAGGAAAAATCGATCGCCTGCTGGATGTCTCATCCCAAACCAGCGATTTCTACGGCGACCTTCTGACCGTAAGCTTTTTGGTCATCCCCTTGAGCACCGAAGCCAAAGCCGGCGACGACGCCACCGAAGCCGCCTGGTTCGATCTCAAAAACCACCCGCCCCTGGCTTTTACCTCCAACGACGCAGCGCTCGACAAGCTAGCCGAAAGCACCAATCCGCTGAAAAAATAGTCTTACTTGTCGGGAGAAGAGAGCTGCTTCGCCCGTCGGCAGGCTCGGTCGGCAAGGCGCATCAGGGCTCGGTATTCCATGCCATCCACGTCCGAGGCCATGCGGTCCATGCGCTTCAAAATTCGCACTCCATCGAGAATGCCGTCCACGTATCCCCGATTTTCGGTGATCTGTAAGGGGAAACTCAGGGACTGGTAGGGTGCCTTGCGCTTGGCGGTTTTGATCAAAGTGCCCGTGCCCGCGTTGTAGGACGAGATGGTCAAGGCGTCGCGTAGACGCTCCAGGCGCCCGCGGATGACCTGTTCGGCCGCGCCGATGCGCACCAGTTCGCGCACGCTGCGCTGCATCCATCTCTGCAGCAAGGAACCCGCGTCCGGGATGCCTGAAGGCGCGACCACCAAAGGCACGGGCAAGACTTCCCCGGTGCCGAAGTCCGCGTCGACTCGTCGGTCCACGGCCATCGTCGAGGACTCAAAGAGACTCTGCTGCATGGTGAACATCTCAAGCGTCAGCAAGGTGGACAGTCGCGGGTCGATGGTCCCGCCCTTCCCGCCGCCCAGACGCCGTTCGATGCCGTCCCGCACCCGCCGGAAGTAAAGACAAGAGGCCCAGATGGCCATGCGCGGGTCGTCGATGATGCGCGTTTTCAATTCCTCCCAGCTCTCGATGCCCTTCAGCACCTGGCCGGCGCCGGGGATGCGCTTTTGAAAGATAAAAACGTCCTTGACGGCGATGTTCAGAAACTGCGCCAGCGAAAAGGCCCCGGCCGAGCTGACCCGCTCGTGGACAAACTCGCTCTCTTGGATATAGAGGCGGGTCATCACCAGGTGGTCCAAACCCGTAAGCGCCGTGGCCTCGCGGATGGTGTCCATGTAGCGCAAACCGCGCAGCAGGCCCTCCAGGGTACGGAAAACCTCGTAGGGCTCCACGCGATTTTCGGCAAGCTTAAGATGCAGGTTCCGGAGCATGAGGCTGTATCGTTCCAGCGCCTGCGCTTGTTCTTTGCTCAGATCGGCCAGAATCAAGCGGATGGGGGTCAGAAAGGCCTCGCGCACGGCCCGCGCCGCGTGCAGTCTTTTGACCTCCGAGTCCCGGTAGCGCCACAGCAACACGCGCATGCGCCAGGCGGACAGTTCCCCCAGAGTCCGATAGGAGCGAGCCTGTTCACAGATGTCGGCGGCTATCTCGCCGGAAATCCGGTCTAAGTCCTTGGCGAAAAAAACGCCGCGTCGCTGCAAGAGCCCTTTGAGCCAGATCGTAATGATGGGTTGCAGTTTGGCGCGGGGTACGGCGCGCAGATGCGCGGCCAAGAACAAGCCCGGCATGTGACGGGCCGCCATGTTGTCGGCAAAAAGCATCTTGACTCTGGCGTCGA
Organism: Deltaproteobacteria bacterium; assembly: GCA_030591745.1. Next base: position 3,103 of record JAUVAM010000381.1, on the reverse strand, counting down.
TCCGACGCAATTCCGGGTCCTTGGCGAGCAGCTTGCCGTAACTGCGTTGCCATTGCTTGATGAGCGGATCGAGAAGGGCCGCCGCCTCATCGTCCTCGCCAAGCAAGGCCAGGCCGCGGGCGTCGATGAGCTCGGGCAAGTGGGTCTGCCAGAGGGCCTGCTTCTCCGCAAAGGGCGCTTTGGCCGGTGGGGAAAGGCGTAGTGGTGCCGGGTTTTGCACAGTCCCTGCCCGAGCCAAAAAGGGCCCCCATGCAAAAATCAGCAAAAATAGCGTCGAGTGGAAAACTCTAGTGACCATTGACTGAAACACACCTCCTCTATACGATGCCACCGTATCAACAGAAGGGGAGGTTGTCATGATTTTGGAACACAGAATCCAGACGATGTTTGCAAGCTTATTGGTCTTAGCGGCCATGGGCTGCGTTACATCCGAACCCAAGCCCGCCCAGGAAAGCAAATTCTACAAGAGCGTGGCGGTGCGCCGATGCCTGCAATTCGAAAAAGAGACCAAGGTCAACGAGGCCCAGGCTTGTTGGGCGGATCTCTTGCGCCGCTTAGAGGACTCGCCAAACTTCCGCACCAAAGCCGAACTGTCGGACAGCGACGTGGCCAAAATCCGTCAGAAGGCCGGCCAGTCCCAGCAAAAGGCCCACAAGATGAATCGCGAGTTGCAGGCCTGCTTCAACCTGCCCTCCCGGCCTCGACAGCAACGCATCGACTGTTTTGAAAAGTACCTGGCCGCTCACAAAGACGAGCTAAAACAAAGCGAGCGCTACGAGATCAAGAACGCCATCGCCTCCACCCGGGATGCGGAAAAGAAGGCCAGCGGCAGCATCGAAGCCACCATGGAACACGCCGGCAAGCTTTTGGGTGCCGACCTGCACACCGAAGACGGCGGCCTGCGAGTGGACGCCGTCCATGGCGGCCCCATGGCCCAAGCCCAATGCCCGGCCCAGGGCATGATCGTGCTCATCGACGATTTGCTGGTCACCGAAATGGATGCGGCGGAGATCATCAGTCGCTTAGAAGCATGCCAGGAAAAACCCGTGACGCTCACCGTGCGCCACGGTGGCCTCAAAGAAGTGAGCTTCCACCGCATCACTTGCAGCTGTGGAAAACAGGCTTCCGGCAAGCGCGAATGGCGAATTCTCATGCCGGCGGAAGCCTGTAGCGAGAAAGACAGCCCGGAGCTGACCTACGGAATCGAGTGGTGCTACGAAGCGGCAGCCGGCCTGCTGCACGTCGAGTCGGTCTGCGCCGGTTCGCCGGCCGCCGAGGCCGGGGTCCGGCCAGATCACGAATACACGCACCTCGGCGACCACCTGGTCTTGGGAAAGAGCCTGCACCAAATCCGTGCGCTTCTGGAACAAACGCCCATTCAATTCGTGGAAAAAGGCGGGTCCCTGCGCTCACCCCAGCCTTTGGACGGCAAGCGCATGGACAAGGCCGCCAAATCCAAATGCTGGCAGGCCATCCAGGAGTTGGACAAGGGGACCAACAAGACCCCGCTATGATCTCCATTGCCAGCTACCTGCACCGCAATGAGTTGCGCGATCTGATTTGGCGCTGGGTCTACAATCGACCGGAAGCCGCCGACGCTGACCGCATCACCCGCCTGGTGCTTTTCAACAACATTTATGTAGCCCGCTACCTGGATCTTTTCGCCAATCGCATTTTCTCGGGCCTGCACGATGCACCGCTGAGGACGCAGAAGGTGCGGGTCAAAAAAAACATCAAGGATTCGATCGTCGCCAACCCGCCTTACACCAACCTGCGCATCGAAACGCTTCTGCAGCAATACCGGGATCACCCCGAGCGCTACTACCGGGAAACACCCTTCCACGGCACGCTCTTTTTCGAGCCCATCGGCGGCGAAGATTTCTATGTGGGCGCCAGCCGAGTCAAGCGGGTTCGTCGTCTGGCGGAAAAAATCTCCCGGCGCATCATCGACCGCATTTTCTTCACCATCAAAAGCCAAGCCGAGCGCCTGGCCGATGCCCGCGCCAGGACCCTGGGCATCCCACGCGACCAGTTGGTGACGGCCCCGCAGGACATGATCTCCGAGTTTCATCGAGCCGAGCAGCGCATGCTGGAGGACCTGAAGCACAACCGGGATTTCCCCGCGGGAGATGACATCGTCATCCAGGACGTGGCCGGCATCAAAGTCATTTTGGAAAACGCCGAGCAGAAGCGGCTGACCGATATGCTACAAGAAGCGCCCGACACCGAAATCGTCGAGGTGGAACCCCACACGGGGGCCTACAACGCCACCAACATCATCGTTCGCCACACGCCCGCAGCGGACGAGATCTTGGCCCCACCCTTGAGCCCTGAGATGCTCAGTCGCATGTGGCGCCGAGGCATGCTGCCGGACCAGGCCCAGGAGTCCTTCTCCGATTTCGTGCGCTCTGGCGAGTCCAGCGTGCACATCGAGATCATCGTCTCCAATTACCAAGAGATGCTGGAAAGCGAAATCGGCCGGTGCATGCACGAGGACCGCATCATCGAACAGAGGCTTCGCCAGGAATACCGAGGCCATCTGGCCAAAAATGTCGAGTACCTGACGGAATACCTCTTCGCCTTTGCGGTTTCGCCCAGGACGGAATGTACGGACCTGCCCATCAAGCTCTGGAATCGATACCTGCCGGATTATTACGACGAGGTAATAAAGTCACTCTTCAATATTCCGCCGATCTACATGGGTGACTGAGGCCGATTCGCCTTTTTCGCGTGTAGCTACTTACACACCCGCCACCACAGCTACACACAAACACACAGTAGCAAGACCCACTAAGTCCTCATAATTTCTATACAAAACAGAAAAGTCACATCGTCCTCGCCTACGGCACGGGCATTGCACCGGGCATGGCATAAGCCAGCCAAGGAGAGGATATGAAAGCAGAGATGGATCACGAAGATCTCCAATTGGTGCTCGACACCATTCGCCAATACGCCAAACGCAAGCTCGACGACCAAACCCTGCTCAAGTTGGACCAGGAGAACCGATGTCCAACGGAGCTCATCAGAGAGCTTTTGGGTCCCGAGGTGGGTCTGCACTTGGCTTTCATCCCAACGGCCTATGGCGGCCTGGGTGGCGGTGCGC
>JAUVAM010000337.1 GCA_030591745.1 Deltaproteobacteria bacterium | reverse complement strand
TGAGCTTTGGTCTGTCGTGCCATGGCCCGAAGGCGACCCATTCTGCATCACGGCTGACTGGGCAGGGCCCATACCCCCCGGGGAAGAATTTCAGATGGCTCAGGTCTGCTCGACAGGTGCGGTGCCGCAAGACACGACGCCGGATGATGGTTTTGTTTTCGCGCTTCGTTCCGCGCAACCCGTGGCGCATCCCGATGCCGAGCAAGCCGATTGGCAATTGACCGTGACGATTCAAAGCGAATTTAACGACAACAGGGATGATGAAGTTTTTGAGGTCTTGCCTGTAGATTAAGCACCCAAGTACAGCGAACAATCGGGACAGGGAAAATGCTTGGCGCTTGTATACCCAAAGCGCGATTCGGGGGTCCAATGTCTCTGTAACAACCGTGGAGGCTGTCATGATGAGACTTGTTGGTATGTTTTGCCTGAGTTCGTTGGTGTTTTTCTCGGCATGTGATCAGGAGCGGGATGTCTTGTGTCATTGGGTGCCTGGCGGATTGAGTGTGGATGGCAAGGGAGAGGACTGGTCTCAAGTCGAGTTGGAGCCTTTCGATGAGGCGGGTTTCTCTTTGGGCCTGGCCAACGATGCCGAGGCCATGTATTTGTTGGTTTTTGTACACGACCAGGATTTGAGCTGGCATTTGATGCGAAAGGGCATCGAACTCTGGTTTGACAACAGCAGAGACAAGCGGCGCAACTTTGGATTGCGCATCCAGGGAGGCCAGGGGGATCTGGCCTTGGAGTGGATCCGGAACAAAGAAAGCATCCAAATCGCCGCCGACGGCAGTCTGGGCGCCAAGGTAGCCGCGCGCTGCCAGGCCGGCCTATGCACCTATGAAATGCGGCTGCCCTTGATGGCGAAAAACGGTGATGGATTCGGTTTGGGCGTGGTTCCGGGAGGGCGCATTTCTCTCGCGGCCGTGGTGCATGTGCCGGATGGAACTGGGCCGAAACAGCGCAAGGGTGGTAAGGGCGGCAGGGGCGGCGGGAACGTTAAAGGCGGGATGGGCATGGGTGGTGGCGGGCGTGCTGGTGGACGTGCTGGCGGGCGTGGTGGCGGGATGGGCATGGGTGGTGGGCGCGGCGGCGGCAAGGACCAAGGAGTCAGGCCATCATCCAAGAAGCCTCGGCTTAAGGAACGCGTGCTCTGGCTTCACACTCGTTTGGCCTCAAAACCTTAAGTGGCTTTCACGCTTCGCTCTGCCCAAGCCTTGATTCATTGATTGATGCCTTGTAGCATCCACGTCAAATCGTGTTCAGGAAGGTCCCGATGAAGACTTGGATGATTATTTTTGGCATGATGGTGGTCGTGGTGGTGGGCCTGGGTTTGACCACGGTCAGTTGTGGTGATGAAGGCTGTCCCGGCATCGTTTGTTCCGATTGCGGCATGGACGGTGACTGCGACGTGGATTGCAGCGGTGATCAGGTGGAGTACTGCGGTCACTTCGGCTACTTCGACGATCCCGACTTGCGTTGTGCTTTTTGTGAATCCCCCGATTTTGAGTTTTAGTGGAGGTCTGAAAACATGTCACGTCGCTTTGTGTTGTTTGTCCTTTGTGGAATGCTTGCACTGCCGCTTATGGCCATGGCCAAAAAAACCAAGACACATGCTTTCGGCTGGGAGGACATGTTCGCCATGGTGCGTTTGAGCGAGGCCAAGCCCTCGCCGGACGGCAAGTGGGTGTTGTTTTCCGAGACCCGTTACGACGTGGAGAGCAACACCTCGAATACGGATTTGGCCATGGTGGATCGCAAGGGTGAGACTCACCGGCGACTGACCCACCTGCCCGCGGCCGACTACAACGGCCGATGGATGCCCTGCGGCAAATCCATTTTCTTTTTGTCCACCCGCTCCGGTTCAGCCCAGGTATGGCGTCTGCCCGTGGCCGGGGGCGAGGCGTACCAGGTCACGGATTTGCCGGTGGACCTCGAAGGTTTCGAGATGTCCGCCGACGGCAAGCGTTTGGTCTTCTGGGCGAAGGTCTTCCCCGACTGCAAGAAACTGACATGCACGGCCAAGCGCCTGGAGAAGAAAGCCAAGGACCCGGTCAAGGCCATGCTTTTTGATAAGCTCATGATTCGGCATTGGGATACCTGGTTCGACGGTAGGCGCAGCCATCTCTTCAGCCTCCGTTTGGAGAAAGGCATCGTGCAGGGGAATGCCGTGGATTTGACCCCCGGCTGGGACCAGGACAGCCCCACCAAGCCCTGGGGCGGTTCCGACGAGTTTGACATCAGCCCGGACTCAAAGACCCTGGTCTTTGCCTCCAAGCCATCCAAGGGCGAGGCCTGGCACACCAACACCGAACTGTATCGAGTCCCCTTGTCCGGCAAGAGCAAGCCCAAGTGCATCACTTCTTCCAACCCCGCCTGGGATACGGGACCGGTGTTCAGCCCCGACGGCAAGACTCTGGCCTATCTGGCCATGGAACGAGCTGGCTTTGAGGCCGACCGCTTCCACATCGTTTTGCACGATGTCAAGACCGGGCGCAAACGGGCGCTCACCAAGGAATGGGACCGCTCGGTGCGTGAGATGGTTTGGGCCGCCGACGGCGGAACACTATACGTGGGTGCCTCCGAGCACGCTCGCGGCAAGATCTTCGCCGTGGACGTGGAAAGCGGCAAAGTCAGGCCCCTGGTGGAAGTCGGGCGCAACGCGGGCCTGGGACTCACGCCTGCCGGTGAGCTTGTCTTTATGCGCGATCGCATGGTGCACCCCAAGGAGGTTTTCGTATACAGCCCAGCCATGGGCAAGACGAAGCAACTGAGTCACGTCAACGATGCCCAGTTGGCCAAGGTGCGCGTAAGCCAGCCGGAGGAGTTTTGGTTTGACCACGACGGTTTCCGGATCCACGGTTGGATTTTGAAGCCCGTGGATTTCAGGAAGGGACGCAAATATCCATTGGCCTTTATGATCCATGGTGGGCCCCAGGGCAATTGGGGCGATGACTTTCACTATCGTTGGAACCCTCAGTTTTATGCCGGGGCCGGTTATGTGACGGTGGGCATCGATTTTCGTGGTTCCACCAGCTATGGCCAGGCGTTTACCGACGCCAATCGAGGCAATTGGGGCGTGGGGCCCTATTCGGATTTGATGGCAGGATTAAAGCACTTGTTGGCCAAGCACAAATTTATTGACGCCAAGCGCATGTGCGCCCTGGGGGCATCTTACGGCGGCTACATGATCAACTGGACGGCGGGTCAGGACCACCCATTCAAGTGCCTGGTCAACCACGACGGTGATTTCGATACGGTGAGTTCCTACTTCAACACCGAGGAGTTGTGGTTTCCCGAGTGGGAGAACATGGGTACGCCTTGGGAAAAGAGGGAAGTTTACGAACGGAACTCGCCCATGCAGTTCGTGGGCAAATGGAAGACGCCCATGCTGGTGATCCAGGGGGCTTTGGATTTCCGCGTGGTGGAGACCGAGGCTTTTGCAACATTCAACGCGTTGCAGCGTTTGGGCATACCCAGCAAGCTCTTGTACTTTCCGGATGAGAACCACTGGGTGCGCAAGCCCCAAAATTCGCGTTTGTGGCATCGCACGGTGCTGAGTTGGTTGGACCGCTGGACCAAGACCCGAAGACCCGGCAAAAGACAGTGACGCGGAGGTAGTTTCATTTTCTGGCCCTCTTGGGCGGGGTCTCGACTTTCGCTTGTTTGACAGGGCATTTGCACAAAGGGCAAACCGAGCCGGCTTTCTGGATGCTTCGACAATTGGGGCACAGGGTCATGCGTATCATGGCGAACCTCCTGGGTGCTTCAAGCATTCACTGCTTTATTAGTTCAAGATACGTGCCAGGGGGTCAGAAGTTCCCCCGTCTTTTTAGTCCGGGGGCTTTTGTCGTGTTTTCAGGGGCTTGAAGACTTGGCTTTTTTGGGGTGCGTTGGGTGATGGTTCAAGCAAGGACAATACTTGGCCAAAATGTGACACAGATGTCGGCCAAGGTCAGATATTTGGAGGACTGCTGTCGTCGGACATTTTCAGATTGGCGTCTCGTAATCGATGGGTGAGTACTCGGATGATACCATGGGCGATCTCGATTTTCTCGCTCATCAAGTCGTAGAAGTCTTCCCGAGAAACCTTCAGGCAGGTCACATCCGAGGTGGCTGTCACCGAGGCCGAGCGGGGTTCGTTATCCAAGATGGCCATTTCGCCAAAACTCTCTTTTTCACCAAGCTTGCTCAATTCTTGGGTTTCCCGGTGGACGCTCACCTGGCCATCGATGATCAAGTAAAGCGAGTCGCCCATTTCTCCTTCCTGAATGATGAGCTCACCTTCTTCAAATGTCACCTCCTGGGCGATACCAGCTACCTGGGCCAAATCCTCGCCAGGAATGTGGCTGAACAGGTCAACCGATTTCAGGAACAGGACTTTTTCTACGGTGGCGATCATTTCACAAGAACCTTTATCGGCCGATAAGTCCCGGCGCGTCAACGAAAAAATCGGCTCTTCCCTGGGCGGCGGATGCAGCGGCAGCCACCCCCAACAGGCTCATCGTTTCCGGCTCTTGAAAGCAGATCATGGCGGATTCTGCGTTGCGGCCCAGCGAGCGGTCCCTGGCGGTCTTGATCATGCTCGAGCGGAACAAAGACCAGCTCTCGGCAAAGCCGCCCCCAATGACCACGCTCTTGGGGTTCAAGACGTTGAGCAGGACCGCCAAGCCAAGGCCCAGGATTTCTCCTTGTTGAGACCAAATTTTGATGGCAGTCGAATCTCCTGATCGGGCCCTGTCGGCCAAATTCTCGGGTAGCTCGGGCAAGGGCTGGCCCTGTGCTCGAGCATCTGCCAAGATTCGCCGCAGCGCGCCGCCTCCTGCGTGGGCTTCCCAGCAACCCTTTCGCCCACAAGAGCAGTCCTTGCCTTCCGCGAACAGGGGCATGTGTCCCGCCTCCATGGCGGCCTGGCCGCTGCCACGCAATGGCTTGCCGTTCAGTATGAATCCGCAGTTGATGCCCGTGCCGATGTTCAGGCCCAAAAGATGGTTTTGTCCTTGGGTCGGTCCGAAATGGTAGGCCGCGATGGCGGCCGCATTGCCGTCACCCTCTATATGGACAGGTCTTTCAAAGGCTGCTTCCAAGGGGGCACGCACGTCCACGCCCAACCAAAATTGCGTGGCTGAAGCGACCAGCACGCCGTCTTCTGGATGCACACAGCCGGGCATGGCGCAGCCCACGGCTTTTACATCTCGCGTGGTCAGGTTTGCAGCATTTAGTACGCCTCGGCAAGCCTCCACCAATTCGCGGGCCACGACAGATTGGCCTTGTT
>JAUVAM010000417.1 GCA_030591745.1 Deltaproteobacteria bacterium | reverse complement strand
GGGCAGCACCAACGGCACGGACGTGGAGGGCTGCCGCATCAACGAAGCCTTCCTCCATCCTGGGGCTCGCATCGGTGCGGGCGAAGTGGTCTTGGTTTTTCATCCCTTGAGCGATCGAGTCGAAATCCCGCTGAGCCCCAATAACGCATTCGGTCATATGCTGGGCCGCTCGACCAAGATGCGCGCTTTGTTCCATCTGGCCGAGCGGGTGGCGGCACGGGATGCCACCGTGCTCATCACCGGGGAGACGGGTACGGGCAAGGGCCTGCTGGCCGAGGAGATCCACAACACAAGCCTTCGCGCGGCGGAGTCCTTCGTGGTGGTGGACTGCGCCACCATCCCCGCCCACTTGATGGAGAGCGAACTCTTCGGCCACGTCAAAGGCGCCTTCACCGGTGCCGTGGCGGATCGGGAAGGGGCTTTCGTGCAGGCCGACGGCGGCACCATCTTTTTCGACGAAATCGGCGAGCTGCCCATCATGCTTCAGCCGAAACTCCTGCGGGCCCTGGAAAAGCAGACGGTTAAGCCCGTGGGCACCACCGACACGGTGGATGTGAACGTGCGCATCCTCGCCGCCACCAACAGGGACTTGCCCTCCGAGGTGGAGGCCGGGCGTTTCCGCGAAGACCTCTACTTTCGTTTGGGGGTCTTCGACATGCGTCTGCCGCCGCTCAGGGAGCGGCGCGAGGATATCGCGTTTCTTGCCCGGGAGTTCCTTTTGGAGTTTTCCCGGGATCCGGAGCGAAGTTTGGCCGATGACGCCATGCGCCTTCTGGAACGCCACGACTGGCCCGGCAACGCCCGTGAGCTGCGCAACGTGATCGAGCGCATCTCCCATCTCATCGATTCGACGGTCATCGATCGCAGCTCCATGATGGCTGCATCCCTGGGGGACCTGGGACCCTTTCCTACGGGGGGTTCGGTGGGCAGGGGCAACATGTCCTTTGCCCGGGCCAAGGATGTGGCCGAAAAAGAATACCTGCTCGATTTGCTTCGGCGTCATCGCTACAATGTCTCCTCGGCGGCCCGAACCGCCGAAATCCATCGCCAAAGCCTCCACCGCCTACTTCGCAAGCACGAAATCAAGGCCTCCGAGGTCGAGTGAAGCCGAAATGCTTCACTGATTCCTTTGAAAACAAAGGCTTTTTTTTCTGGAGAAAATTTTGCGGGGCTGTTTTCTGTCCGACTGAAACAATATTGTTTCGCTTTTGGGGGCGAGCCAGTGGGGCTTCTTTGGGGAACTGTGGTTTTTCGGGGTCTTGAGTGGAATCCAGGGAAATGGCACGCCTTGTGCTCTTGTTGTCAGGCAGCGAGGAAAGGAGGATGTACTTTATGAAGACTGCCCTGGTGATTGCATTGTCCCTGTTGGTTCCCTTCATCTTTTGTCAGCCCGCTGCGGCTCAGGCGCCTGGAGAATGTACAGGTGGCCTTTGCGGCACGCCGGATGAGTCCGGAGGTGGCGGCTGCGGTTGCGGTTGCGGCTGTGGTTCCATTTTGATCGCCAACACGGATTTGGGCGACACCTATCAGTACGCCGATGACTACGATGAAGACGGCATCGAAGACGACTTCGACAACTGCCCATTCTTCGCCAATCGCGACCAGTCCGATCATGACGGTGACGCGGTGGGCGACGGCTGCGACAACTGCCTGGTGCTGGCCAACTACGAGCAGTTCGATGCCGATGGCGACGGCATGGGTGATGTTTGCGATCCGGACGTGGACGGAGACGGCGTGATGAACGAGTTGGACAATTGCCAAACCGTGCGCAACCCGACCCAGAACAATGTGAATGAAGACGAGTTCGGCGATGCCTGCGATCCGGACATCGACGGTGACTTGATTCCCAACCTGCAAGACAACTGCCCTTTCGTCCACAACCCGGATCAGGCGGGGACCGGTCCCTGGAACCTGGAGGGTTGTGATCAGGATTTGGACGACGACGGGGTGCGGGATTTGGACGACAGCTGTCCCTATCGGGCCAACCCGGACCAACTGGACGCGGACTTAGACGGCATCGGGGATGCCTGCGACGTGGACATGGACAACGACGGCCTCCTGAACGGCGCGGACAACTGTCAGCGGGTTTTCAACACAGACCAGATGGACCAGGACCGTGATGGACTGGGTGACACCTGCGATCCCAGTTTTTGCTATGTGGCGGACGAGGTGGCCAACTGCCTGGATCCCAACAGCGTGTTTACGATTTATGCTGGGGCCGGGCGCAAGGTGGCCACAGGCGAGCAGATTCCTTTGACCTTGTGGGCCAACCGCGCCAATCGCGGCATCGAGTACGAGTGGACCGTGGTCAGTCGACCTGAGGGTTCTTCCGCCAGCGTCAAGCATCCCAGGGGATCGGTCACCTTGTCGACGCCCTACAACTATCACTACAAGCAAGATCGATTGGTGGAGTTCACGCCTGATGAGCCCGGTGAATACGTCATCAATCTATCCGCCCGCTTGGTTTTCGACGACGATTTGTATCCGAGCAAGCGTGCCTCTGAGCACAGCCTGACCTTAACCGCTGAAGGGGATCCGGTGTCGACCGGTTGCGCCACGGCTTCCGGCCGCGGACATGCCTTGGGGGCCTTGGGCTTGCTGGCCGGCTTGCTGGGTTTGGCCTGGAGACGCAGGCTCTAAGCTGCTCGGTTTTCCCGCTTGACCAGGGGGCCCAATATTGGGCCCCCTGCTTTTTGTCCCGCGCCTGACAGGGCGCAATTCTTAGCGATCTGTCACCCGATTGCTTCACTCTGTTTTTCTTTTTGGCGGGTGTGCTCTTGGTTTACTGGCCAATGCCTTGGAAATATACAGGTAATTTGCGAAGCATTGGCGTTCCGGATGGCATGAATCTTGTAGTCTTCCTACTGGCGGGATTGGCTGCAAGCGCCCGTGACGCTTGCGATTTGGCGGCGGTAAGGCGATAATAACGGCAATTCGATTCTGGAGGTGCTTCTCATGAAGAGGCAAGCTTGGATGGCTTGGGGTCTGTTGGTTTTTTTGTCTATGCTGGCCATGGCCTGCACCAAAAGCGACGTGGAGGTCAAAGAGACCTTTGTGGTGCCACAGGTTGATAACCAACTGCTCATCCACGGCGAGGTTTGCACCGAGGAGCAGGACAACGTCGCCTTCCCGGTCAAGATCATGTTCATCGTGGACAGTTCGGGCTCCATGCAGCAGACCGATGAGGGTGACAACCGAGTGGAGGCCGTGCGGCAGGTGGTGCGAAGCTATGCAAACCAGCCCAACGTCTATTTCTCCATCGTCAAGTACAATGGGCGTATCTCGGATTTGACCGGCGGCTTCACGGATCAACTCACCGGTAACGAGCCCGAGGTCTTCGGCACCGAGGGTTTGTTAGAGGCCGACAGCATGACCGACTACCAGGGGGCCCTGGCGAAGGCCTATCAGCTTCTCTTGGATGATATGCAGGACACGATTTATTTTGGGGGCGGCCTGGCCCAGTTGGCGCGCACCAAGTATGTCGTCATCTTTTTTTCCGACGGCACGCCGGACCCGGTCTGTTACGGCTGCGTCACCGAGCCGCCCAACCATCCCCGCTATCTGCCCGAATGCCCTCGCTCACATGATGCCTATGGGCCGCCTTGCTGCAACGAGGATTTGCACGTGGTCTGCACCCTGATGGATGAGCTTGTGTTGGACATGACGGCTGCGACCGATGACCTGTTCACGGCATTGGAGGGTGGCACCGACTACAATCACAACTACCAAATTTTCCAGCTCGTCGACGAATTGATGGAACTCAAGGATGCCTTCCACGTGGGCGATCTTCGTCTCCATACGGCCTTTTTGTACTGTCGCGATCAGTTCGGGAACCCCACCTCGGCTTTGTGTGCGGCGGCCGAAGAGGCCTACAACCTGGATCCGGATCGAGGCCGGGCCTTGTTGCGGGAGATGGCCAGCCGGGGCAACGGTACATTCCGGGACTTCACTTCAGGTCAGGCCATCAATTTTTTGAATTTTGATTATACTTCCATCCAGGCCTCCTACACGGCCAAGAACCTCATGGTCACCAACATGAATGCCTTGCCTGGCAGCGTGGCCTTTTTGCCCGATTCGGACGCAGATGGGATCGACGACGATGCCGAACTGCGCAACGGCACCGAGCCCCAGTTGGCGGATACCGACGGTGATGGTTACGGCGACTTCGTGGAGGAGATGTTCCGCAAGGCCGGTTTCGATCCGGCCGACGGCAGCAAGCCCGGCTTCGGATGCGAGGCCGGCACCGACCTTTCGGACGATGCGGATGGGGACGGTTTGAATTATTGTGAAGAGCTGCTCTTCGGTACCTCCGATGACATGGTGGATACAGACGCCGACGGATTCCCCGACCTGTATGAGATCCGTTTCGGCACGGATCCGCTTCGGGACGACACCACCGAGGACCTGGATTCGGACGGGCGGCGCAATTCGGATGAGTTGCTTTTTCATTCCCACCCGGCTCGTTCGGACCCGGATCTTTTCGCCGATCACCGATATTGGTATGAGATGAG
>JAUVAM010000255.1 GCA_030591745.1 Deltaproteobacteria bacterium | reverse complement strand
AGTCCACCAGCGACGGCTACTTTGAAATGCAAGTGGTGCCCGGCACCCACTTGATGTCCGCCTCGGCTGATGGCTTCGACCCGGCCGCCACGAAATGCGTGGTCATCAGCAGCACCACGGTTTACTGCTGCATCCCGGTCCTGCCCACCGATGACTCAGAACTCGGTCCCTGGCGCGAAGGCACGCAGGAAAGCTCCAAGGATGAAGAAGGCGAAGCCCTCACCGGCTGCTCCACCGCCGGCGCCTCCACCTTTGGCCTGATTCTGCTGCCGGCCTTCGGCCTGCTCCTGATACGCCGCCGACGGCGCGACTAATCTTTGCCCTGAGGCCTTCTGGACGGGTTGGCCTCTTTCCTTCCATCGTTGTTCCCTTGCTCAACGACCCGCCTCCCGAAAGGGAGGCGGGTCAATTTGTATCCACTCCGCATCCTCCCCCAGAATACTCTCCCCTGAGGATTTTTGGCAAAAGCCCCGCATCTCTCAGGTGCCGAACAACGCTATGTCCCCCAGAAGCAAACTCATGGATGCTCACCTGCTCAAACTCTCGCAACCTCGCTGCATGGGCACAATCCAATCTGTCTCTGCTGGAAACAAAGATGTCGATTCGAACCCTTCCACCACACCGAGCAACAAGCGGCCTCACATCCCATACATGATCTTTCCCAAAAGAACCGAAATAGGTTGAGACTATTTTCCGACACCAACGCCAATCCAAATTTGCCAGCTTGCCAGAAAGAGAAATAAATGTCTGGGGAGCAAAGCAGATCACCTTTCCCTTTCCCAATGCTGCCGCCACCAAAATTGCCGCATATCCTCCCATTGAATTCCCGACAAAGAATATTTCTCGAGGACTCAATTGTTCAATTTTCGACTCCACAAACCTGATTACAGAATAGATATCATTTCCAATTCCAAACAAGCCGCTCTGATACCAGGACTGAGACGCATCTCTTAAAAATATCCGGCTTTCATTTAAAATTTTCGAAGACCGACAGAACTCGAAAGGAGGCATTCCAACACCGGCGACGATTCCTCCAAAAATGAAATATAGCTTATCCGATCCTTCTACATACTCTTCAAGCACAGGCACTTCCTTCTCCATAACAACCTCTAACAAGCGCCTAGGGTTGGGGGTTGTCCGGATCTTGCTTTAAATTCTCGCCCTGCTTGTAGGGCTGGGTTTCAAACCACTGTCCGTCGCAGGCGCAGCGCAGGCATCCTCGTTTCTTGTCTTCCTGGCACACCTTGCGTGTCAGACAGCGCAGGCCGGCGTTCTCGGGGCATTCGCCTGCCACGGGGACAGTCTTGCAAGCCGAGACCAGGACAAAAATTACCCCAAAGGACAAAGCGGCCAGCCAGACAAAAAAACGACTCATGACTTACTCCTGATAGGGCAAAGAGGAGATGGACACATCCTCGGGCAGCTTGGTGCGGTAGTTGGCGTCGATGTACGGCAATAGTTCCTGCATCAACGAGTCTTCATAGCGCCTGGGCGGCAAGTGGCGACCTGACTGATTGGCGAAAAAATTACCCGAAAAACACTCGTCCTGACATTCGCCGTCTGGAAAAACCATGATGAATTTTTGCATTTTGCCGTCCCGCATCCACATCTCGCAGAACTCCGCCGAGACGACCATGCTTTCGGCCGACATGCCGATGCCGTGGATCATGTAGACCACCGGGTAACGCAAATCCGGATGGCTGTCGTAACCCGGCGGCAGGTAAATGATAAATTTTTTCTCCATGTCCAGGATCTCGGAGTAGTACGTCTGATCGGGCAACACCTCACCCTCCTCAGTGGTCGCCTCGTAATCACCGCCGGGCCAGCGGGAAGAAATATAGGCCGCTCCGGTAAAAAAGCGCCAAAGCACCTGCGCCCCATTGCCCACATGGCCGCCATCACCACCATCGATATCGTAAGGCGTGGCGTCCGGGTTGCCGTAACGCACCATCACGTCCCGCCCCATGTTGGCCCAGTCGATGTGCGAAATCTCGAAGGCCCCCTCGTAGTCCGGATCCAGGATGGACATGAAACCGTCATGGATATCCACCGGACGGCCACGGGCGGCCAGAATGCCCGCGAAACTCTCGGAAGCGGGGCAAAAGCGCAAGTGATCGCGGATGCCCGCGTCGATGTAAAAATCCAGGCGCGCCAATTGCTGATCAGAAATGTTTTTCAACAAGCGGGCGGGATCGTGCATGGCCGCCATGCTCACGATGTTGGGATTAAAATCGAAGTGTCCGTTGCCCTCGCCGAAGTCGTAAGGCGAATCGGCCGTGCCGTCCACACCATCCAAGCCAAAGTCAACAAAGGGCTCGCCCTCTTCGTAAAAATGATTGGCCTCGGTGCCCAGGGCATTGTCCAAAAGGTGCCAGTCATCGCCGGCCGGATCCGGGTTGTTCACCGGATCATAGCCCGGCTCTTCTTCCGAAGGCAGGCCGTCCTCGCCGAAATCATCATAACGCTCTGAAACCCAGAACAAGACCGGCTCACCCGAGTCCCGAATGCCGTTGTCGTTCAAATCCACCGCCAGGGTAAGCTCGACAGGAAAACGGGGTGTCGCCTCGGGAACAAAAACGCCCTGCTCCGGGCCATCGCCCTCGCAATATGTGATGACCGGATATGCACCCTCCGGGTTGTAACGCCAATCATGGTAGCCCTCCAGCCGCGCGGGATTGGCGCACCACTCTTCCCGGGTCATGAACAGACGGTCCGGATCGATGCCCGGCGGCAGGTAGGGATTCTCCGGATTAAAGGCCATGAAGTTGCCCATGCCGATGGCGGCGTCCTGGTAGGCCTTGATCATGTCTTCCCGGTCGAAACCACCGCCCATGGGGCCACCGCAGTCCATGTTCTCGTAATGCTGCCCAATGTTCGGATCGGGACACATCTGACCCAGCACCGGGGGCACACAAAACCCGGAGAAAACCTCGTCGCGCAGCACATGCATGTAGTAGCCCATGTCCAGGGCACCGCCCATGGGAGCCAGGATGTCGAATTGGGCGTGATATCGCAGCCCGACCTTGGCCGCGGTGATGGACCCCATGGAAAAACCAGCGATGGAGCGATAAACATAGTGGCGAGTCGTCTCCGGCTTCACGTTCCAACTTTCGCTTTCATCACAAGCACCCAGGCAAAAAACCAGCAAGCATGCCAACCCAATACTTCTCGTCATGATCTTACCTCTCCGGACGGGTCCTTATCCCGCCAACGTTTCGACGGCCTCAGCCACGGACAATACACGCCCAAAGCCATGAGCGATGGTGCACAAAGCGGACAAGTGCAAGGTGGCGTCCACCGTGGCCGTACCATCCCCCAGAAAAAACACGTCGAAATCACGAACAAAGGCCTCGCGAGCCGTGGTTTCACAACACAGGTGGGTCATCACGCCGCCGATGAGCACGGAGCCGACGCCGGCCGCTCGAAGCATGGCCTCCAAAGGAGTGCCGGCAAAAGCGTTGTAGCGACATTTATCCAAAACCGCCTCGTTCTCACGCGGCACCAGCTCGTCCACCAACTCGGCATCCTCGGAGCCCGCCAGAATCAAAGAGCGCCACCAACGGGCCAAAACGCCCCCATCAAGGTGAGGCTGCTTGTGCACATGGCGGGTGAAGAAAACCGGTAATTCCTGGCGCCGCCAGGCCTCCAGCAAGGGAATCAGCTTATCCAAGGCCGCGGACGAGGCCGGCAAATGGGCCGATCCTTCCGTACCCAGGAAGGCCCGCTGCATGTCCACCAGGATCAATGCGCATCGCTTGGGATCCAATCGATGTTCGGGCCGATCATAAGGGGCGATGGCCTCCCGCCAATTCGCCTCTTTGCCCGGCACCCATGGCTTTTTCTCTTCCATCAAGTCTCCGTCCGGCACCTGCCGTCGCATGCAATCCTTATTCTAATCGAGGCGAAAGGGCCACACAAGCGCACATTGACGCGACGCGAAAAACATGGATAATGCAATCCGCGGAGGTCAACGTGTCAACCAAGAAGCCGACCAGGGCCATGTTGCGAACACGCAACATCGGCATCATCGCCCACATCGATGCAGGCAAGACCACGGTCACCGAACGCTTTCTCTATTACACCGGCGTCATTCACCGAATGGGAGAGGTCCACGACGGGCAAGCCGTCATGGACTGGATGCCCCAAGAGCAAGAACGCGGCATCACCATCACCTCGGCGGTGACGGCCTTGCCCTGGAAGAAACACGACATCCACCTCATCGACACCCCCGGACATGTGGATTTCACCGTGGAGGTGGAGCGTTCCCTGCGCGTACTCGACGGCGCGGTGGTCGTCTTCTGTGCCGTGGGCGGCGTCGAACCCCAATCGGAAACCGTGTGGCGCCAAGCCGATTCCTATGCCGTGCCGCGCATGGCCTTCATCAACAAGATGGACCGAACAGGTGCCGACTTCGCCTCCTGTGTCGAGCAGATGAAAACCAAGCTGGCTGCCAAACCTTTGCCTTTGCAGATCCCCATCGGCGCCGAGGACCGCTTCGAGGGCGTGATCGATCTCGTGACCATGCAGGCCTACCGCTGGCAGTCTGAAGACCTGGGCGCCACCTTCGACACCGAGCCCATCCCGGCGGACCAACAAGAAGAAGCCGAGCAATGGCGGGAAGAACTCATCGAGGCCCTGGCCGACGAAGACGACGACCTCGCCGAGCTGTACCTGGCAGGCGAGGAACTGCCCATCGAAAAACTGCAAGAGGCCGTGCGCACTTGTTGCCTGGCCAACAAGGCCGTGCCCGTGCTCTGCGGCAGCGCCCTGCGCAACAAGGGCATACAACCCCTGCTGGACGCGGTCTGTACTTATTTGCCTAGCCCGGCCGACCTCCCGCCGGTGGAGGGCGTCCACCCCAAGACCGAAGAACCGGTCACCAGAGAACGCCTGCGGGATGCGCCTTTCTCCGGACTGGCCTTCAAGGTCCAGCTTTGGGACGGACGCACGCATACTTACCTGCGCATCTACTCAGGCTCTCTCGCGGCCAACGAAACGATTTACAACGCAAGCAAAAATTGCGACGAGAAGGTCTCCCGCCTGCTGAAGCTTCACGCCGACAAAAAGGAGCGTATCCAGCGGGCATACGCCGGGGACATCGTGGGCGTGGTGGGCCTAAAAAAAGCAACCACCGGCGACAGCTTCTGTACCCGAGCCCACCCGGTGCTCTTTGGGGAAATCACCTTCATGACCCCCGTCATCTCCATCGCGGTCGAGCCCAAGACCAGCAAGGACGAAGAAAAGCTGACTGACGTGATGGCCAAAATGGTCGAGGAAGACCCGACCTTCACCGTGCGCCAGGACTCGGATACGGGACAGACCCTGATCAGCGGCATGGGCGAACTGCACCTGGAGATCATCGTCGACCGCCTGAGACGAGAATTCAACGTCCCGGTCAGCGTTGGCAAGCCCCAGGTGGTGTACCGCGAAACCCTGACCGCCGCCGGCGAATCCAGCGATCGCTTCGAACGCATCTTCGAAGACGACAGCCGGGGCAAAAACATGTTCGCCGAGGTCACCCTGCGAGCGGAACCCACCGCTCGGGACTCAGGCATCCACTTCGAATCCGAATTCACGCCACCGGAAGACGGCCCCAAGTTCGACCCGGCCTGGATTCAGGCGGTCGAAGAAGGTGTGCGCGAGACCGCCGCCAGCGGCCCCGCAACCGGCTACGCCATGGTCGACATGAAGATAACCCTGCTGAACTTAACGATTCGCGAAGGACAAACGGATCGCGTATCTTGCCATGTGGCCGGGGCCTCCGCCTTCCGCAAACTTTGCAAAAAAGTGGGCACCGGCACCCTGCTGCCCATCATGGCCATCGAGGTTGTCGTGCCGGATGAGTTCACCGGCACCGTCATCGGCGATCTGAACTCCCGCGGCGGCAAGGTGGAAGAGCTGAACAAAGAAGGCAAGCGCTCGGCCATCAAGGCCCAGGTGCCCATGACCCGCATGTTCGGCTACGCCACCGACTTGCGCTCCTTGACCGAGGGCCGGGGCACCTTCACCATGACCTTCAAGAAATTCGACTTACTCTGACGTGAATCGATCAACCGGAAGCCATGGTAACCTCGTCGCCCACCTGGCCTGGCCATTAGGCGGCGTGTTGGCCGGCCTGCTGGCCACGGGGGGCCTGTGGTGGCTACGCAGCATGAGCGAGGGCGGGCGCTATTTGAACATGCAGGCCGCTTCCGACTTCGTGCATCGCTTCACCCTCATCGCGGCACCCGTCGCCTTGATAGGCCTGGTCCTGGCCTGGACCCT
>JAUVAM010000442.1 GCA_030591745.1 Deltaproteobacteria bacterium | reverse complement strand
CCCAAACCCAGCGCCACTAAGAGAAGATTTCGCAATGCCCACCTCCATCTCTTTCAAGAAGAAATCCGGTAACCAAGGCAATCTAAGCCCTTGTATGCCGCTGGGCAATAGGCTGGAAAAGAAAGTGGAGGGAAACGCCCGGCCAGTGTTGACTAGACACGATGCATAGTGTAGGTAAAACACAAAGAAAAGCGACGGATGCTTTGCTAAGGGGCTATTCATGACTCTCTCCACGACCTCCGGCGACACGAAAACACTGGCCATCTTCGGCGGCAGCTTCAACCCCCCTGGCATGCACCATCTGCGACTGGCCGAACAACTAGCGACACGTTTTGACGAAGTGGTGATCGTGCCTTGCGGACCACGGCCTGACAAGCCCCAGACCGACTCCATAGAGTCCATTTTTCGCGCGACCATGGTGGACATGGCGTTTGAAGGTCTGCCCAACTCGAGGGTGGACCTGTTTGACCTGGAGGCTGCCGTCTTCACGCGCACATGGCAACTGGACGAGCGCTACCGATCGCAGGGTGAAGTTTGGCATGTGGTGGGCGGCGATTTGGTCCAGGGAGGCCGCGACGGGCTATCCGTCATCCAAAAAGAGTGGGCCAAAGGGACGGAGATTTGGAAATCTTGCCGTTTCGTGGTCATCACGCGTCCGGGTTTTCCTGTCGAGCCCAGAGACTTGCCTCCCAATCACCGCTTGCTGGAGATCGAAATCCCGGGCTCCAGCTCTGAGCTCAGGTCGAGCGCCTTTAACAACGAATCCATCGCCGGCAAGGTGAGCGAAAGGGTGGACGCCTACATCCAAAGACACCAGCTGTATCGAGGCACAGCCGTCAAGCGCTCAACGAGCCTGCGCCTGGACGAGATTCGTCCCCTGGTCGTGGCCGACCCGGAAAACCCAAAAGCACAGCAGATGGCCGCGGCTTGGCCCAGTCCAAAACCAGAGGATCCCAATTTGGTCCTTGTCTATGGAGGCGACGGCAGCATGCTCAGGGCCATCCGCAAGCATTGGCGCCTGCGGTTGCCTTTCTATGGCATCAACACGGGTCACTTGGGATTCCTGCTCAATCCGGCCAAGCCCGAGGGCGAACTTGTCTGCGAACACCTGCCCTTGCTTTGGACCGAATGCGTAGATGTTGGAGGTCGAAGCAGCCAGGCCTTGGCCTTCAACGACGCATGGGTTGAGCGCGCCACCGGCCAGACGGCATGGATCAAGGTGTCGATCGATGGCCAGGTGCGCCTGGAGCAACTGGTGGCCGACGGTGCCCTGGTGGCCACCGCTGCGGGTTCCGGCTCCTATGCGCGAGCCATGGGCGCAAGCCCCATGCCCTTGAACACGCCGGCTTTGTTGCTGGTGGGCTCCAATGTGCTCAGGCCAGGCAACTGGCGACCCGCGGTGTTGCCCTTGGATGCTGAGCTAGAGCTCGAAACATTGGACGCCGAGAAACGCCCTTTGAGAGGATATATCGACGGCGTAGACCAGGGGCTCGTAAGCGTCATGCGGGCTCGTATCAGCCGAATCGCGAGCGTGGAACTGGCTTTTTTGCCTAGCCACAACCCACTTGAAAAACTGGCCCGCATTCAGTTCCCACCTCTTGCGAAATAAGGCGAGGAGCCTGAGATGAAATTGCTGAAAGTGGCGGCAGCAGCCCTGAACCAGACTCCCTTGGATTGGCATGGCAACACAGAGCGTATTCTGAAGGCCATGGAACAAGCCCGAGAAGAAGGCTGTGCGATTTTGTGCCTGCCTGAGCTTTGCATCACAGGCTATGGCTGCGAAGACGCCTTTTTGGCCACCCACTTGGCGGACACGGCCATGCGGATCCTGACGGAAAAACTGCTTCCCGCAAGCCGCGGCATGGCTGTCTCCGTCGGCCTGCCATTGCGCTACCGAAGAACCTTGTTCAACGTGGCGGCCATGATGGTCGACGGCGTCTTGGCGGGCTTTGTTGCAAAGCAGAACCTGGCGGGACAGGGCATCCACTACGAACCGCGCTGGTTCAGACCCTGGCCAGAAGGCCAGCAGGTCGAGTTGGAGGTGGCAGGCAAGAACATCCCTTTGGGTGACCTTTTTTTCAACGTGGGCGGGGTACGCATCGGCTTCGAAATCTGCGAAGACGCTTGGGCCGTGGATCGGCCTGGTAGTGACTTGGCCAGCAAGGGCGTTGATATTCTGCTCAACCCTTCGGCCAGTCATTTTGCCTTCGGCAAACACGAGGTGCGACAGCGGCTGGTGCTGGAAGGCGCCAGGGCCTTTGGCGTCAGCTACATCTACGCCAACCTGCTGGGCAATGAAGCGGGCCGGGCTATTTACGATGGGGGTGCCCTCATTGCCTCAGCCGGCAAGCTTCTGGCCTGCGGATCCCGTTTCTCTTTGCAAGATGTTCAACTCACAAGCGCCGTGGTGGATGTGGACGTCACTCGCTCCAACCAGTCGAGCAACATAAACTTTGATCCGGAACTGAATCAGGACGGTCCGGAGGGGGTCAAGGTAGAGCACAGCCTGCCCGAGCAACAGCACCCTGGGCCGCAAGAGCCCAAGTGGGCTCTTTGGGAGCAACGGGGCACCTTGAAAGAAGAAGAGTTCACCCGGGTTTTGGCCCTGGCGCTCTTTGACTACTTGCGCAAGAGCCACTCCAAAGGTTTCGTCGTTTCCCTGTCGGGTGGGGCGGACTCGGCCGCCTGTGCCAGCCTGGTGGCCCTGATGCTCCGCATGGCTCGTGACGAACTGAGCGAAGAAGAGCTGACTCGCAAGCTGGGCCACCCTCAAGACGGAAAAAGCTGGGGGCCCGCCCAAATCCTGTACACGGTCTACCAAGCCACGGCCAACAGCTCGCAAACCACCCGGGAGGCAGCCCGCCTGGTGGCTGAATCCCTGGGTGCCACCCACTTAGAATTCGATGTGGAGAGCCTGGTCCAGGAGTACACGGACATGGTGGCCGCCTCCCTCGGCCGACCCCTGAAATGGGAAACGGACGATGTGGCCTTGCAAAATATCCAGGCTCGTGTGCGCGCTCCCGGGGTCTGGATGCTCGCCAATCTGAAACAGGCCTTGCTGCTGGCCACCAGCAATCGATCGGAAGCTGCAGTGGGCTATGCCACCATGGACGGGGATACCTGTGGGGGATTGAGCCCCATCGCCGGCATCGACAAGGCCTTTCTGCAGCGTTGGTTGCGCTGGCTGGAGCGCACGGGTCCCTTGGGGCTCGGGCCCATCCCCGAGCTCAAGGCCGTCAATGAACTGGCCCCCACGGCCGAACTCAGACCGCCCGAACAGCATCAGACAGACGAGGCCGACCTGATGCCTTACGACATCTTAGACGCCATCGAGCGAGCGGCCATCCGTGACAAACGCAGCCCGATGGAAACCTGGGAGCTGATGCAGGCGGCTTTCCCTGACCGAGAGGCAAGCCAGGTGGGTTTATGGGTAAAGCGATTTTTTGTCCTCTGGTGCCGCAATCAGTGGAAGCGGGAGCGCTACGCACCCAGTTTTCACTTGGATGACGAAAACCTGGATCCCAAGACCTGGTGCCGATTTCCCATACTTTCCGGGGGCTTTGAGATGGAGCTGGAAGCATTGGATGAAGCCCTGAACACAGAGCAAACGCCTGAAAAGAGCAAGACATGAGCGATGGCCCTCATCACCCAACACTGGCCGTAGATTGTATTTTGCTGGGCTTGGGCGAAGACGGCCTGAATCTCTTCTGCCTTCGCCGGAAAGAAAAACCCTATTTGGATCAGCCTGCTCTTCCAGGCGGAGCCCTGCGCCTGGAAGAAACCCTGGAGCAGACCTGCCTGCGCCTGCTGAAGGAAACCACGGGACTCCTGCCGAGCAGATTCCGACAGATTGGCGCCTTCGATGCAATGGGTCGAGATCCTCGGGGCCGTGTGCTCTCATTCGCCATGCTGGGCCTGGTGAATCTGGAGGAGGCAGGCCAAGGCGCTGGTTGGAGACCCTTGAACGCATGGAAACCCATGGCCTTCGACCACGAAAAAATGGCCCGAGCCGGTCTTTCGATGCTGAAAGCCCTGATCGCGTACCAGCCGGTGGCCTTTGAACTCCTGGGCAACAAATTCAGTTTGGGGCAATTACAGCGGGCTTACGAGACGATTTTGGAGCGGCCTGTGGACAAGCGAAACTTCAGACGGCGAGCTTTATCCACCAATTGCCTGCAGTCTTTGACGGAGCATGAAAAGGGAGTGCCGCACAGGGCTGCTCGTCTTTACCGTTTTGACAAACGTCGCGCGGGACTCAGATCGGGCCCTTTCACCTTGGTCTGAGTTGGAAAAAGGAGGTTCACCCATTTTCGACGCATCCGACCGCAAGGCCATG
>JAUVAM010000047.1 GCA_030591745.1 Deltaproteobacteria bacterium | reverse complement strand
ATGGCCTTTTTGATCTGCCCCTTCTGAATGTACTTGAGGGCGTTGTCGTTGATTTTGTTCTTGTTGATCGCCACGCTTGGCCTTTATCTGAGTACGTCAGTCGACAAAAAAATCTTAAGCTTTTCTCCACTCGACCGACCAAAATGCCCGTAAAAACACATGCTTCCGCAGAGCAATGTCGGTCGTCCATGTTATCCTGAACACGAAGCCCAGTCAATTTCTTTTTGTTTGTTTTTCAGGCAGGATAAGAAAATTCAGTGTATCTTGCGCTACTCTTTGACGCGTTCGACGTACTCACCGGTCCGGGTGTCGACCCGAATTCGCTCGCCCTCGTTAATGAATAAGGGCACCTGGATGACAGTGGAGGTTTCCAGAGTAGCAGGCTTGCTACCTCCGGAAGCCGTGTCACCCTTCACGCCGGGATCTGTCTCAACAACTTTGAGTTCGACAAAATTGGGAAGCTCCACGACCAGTGGATTTCCATTGTGGAAGAGGACACTAACAGTGAGGTTCTCTTGCAGGAAGCCGTCAGCCCCACCCAGTTGCTCCCGGGTGATGAAGACCTGCTCATAACTCGTGTTGTCCATAAAGTGAAAATTATCACCCTCGGCATAGAGATACTGCATTTCCTTCTCGTCCATGTCGGGTTTATCCACCTTGTCACCAGACTTGTAAGTTTTGTCCAGCACATTACCCGTCACCAGGCTCTTTATCCTGGTCCGCACAAAAGCACCGCCTTTGCCCGGCTTGACGTGTTGAAACTCCAGGATAATAAAAGGTTCTCCATCGATCTCAATCTTCAGACCACGACGGAAATTGGTGGTGGAATACATGGACAAGACTCCTGCGAATCAACTCAATTCCTGGTTCAAGGCACGACTATGCAAACGCAAGGCAAATCGGCCACGGCCAACGACCGCATCGGGTGCCATCAACAAGGCCACAAAATGCTCATCCACCAAGTGATGGAAGAGCAAATGGCCCTTCCCCACCTCCATATTAAAAGCCGTCATGTCTCCGGCGGTGACCGATTCGCAAGCCTGCATGGCCTGCCGTACCGGACCCACCATCTCGATCAAAAAAACCTCCATGTCCAGCCCGGGGTCCTGAACCTCATGCTTCATCACGGCGATGCCATCCATGCTCATGACCATGACGGCCAGGCTACCTTGAGCCAGTTGGCAGATTGATTCCAGTTGCTCTCTGAATGACATGGGATCTTCTCCTTAGAGTCGCTCAAGCATGGCCTGCAATACGGACAAGCGGCGTTGCCTTGGATCCAAATCCACCACCGGTTCGACTTGCGCTTTCAAGGCCTGCGGGGGGGCCTCCCCCATCAATCGGGCCAGCAAAATCCTCAAGGCTTCGAGACGTTTGGTCATTTCTTGCACATCGCCTCCACGCTAGGCGCAGTTAAATCCAATCCGAGCTTGTGGATTTATATGACCACTCGAAAGATGTCAACTTTTTCCCGGAAACCGAGGCAGGGATAAAATCCGCGATGAAGGCAGGCTACAAAGCAGAATCCTCACAAAGGTCAAAATCGACCGAATCCTGGCCGGGCAAACAGGCCGGGTAGGATCCATCTTCACAGGCGAAATCCGTCAAGCAACCCCAACACAAGCTGATGGGATAAAGGAACTCGTTGGACTCAATTCGATCCCCACCCAAAGTCGATCCGATGAGCTTTATGTTGATCCCAAGAACGACCTGATCTGCATCTTCACCGAGGGCGAAGAGCAAGGCCCCTACCTGGGATTGGATTGCGGTAAATGCGAGGATATTCTCAGTCGTCTCTGCACCAAAAGTACCCGATATCAACAACTGACTTTCTTGATCTTCCAAGAGCAACAAGGCTGGCGCCATGCCTTCCACCACCTCCCGCCCCTGCGGAAACGAATAACGGATTTCGACCCGCTCCAGTTGGATATCATGGGCATAGAGATTGCCGGTTTCACAGGATGGAACCGGAGGCAAGGCGTTGCGGACCTGAACACCCAGGGCATAGTAGGGCTCGCCGCTATAGCCCGGGAAAGCCAAGTCCAAAAGACCTGATGACCTGAAGTAATCATCCACAGCGTATACACAGTCTCCATCCGGAATCAGAACCTTGATAACGGTCAAGCTCCGATCGTTTTCCACGCAGCCGCCGACCGCCAAAGCCAAGACCAAAAACCCAGCAAGCAAAGTTAGCTTTTTCATCCTATCCTCCTCAAGAAACACTTGCCCGAATCTCTATTTCTGCGAGACCGTGGCCTGGAGGCGATTGACGATGCGCGGGGTGATGAAAATCAACAACTCCGTGCGGTCGTCCGACTCCTGCGTATGCCGGAAAAACCATCCCAATACGGGAATTTGCGAAAGTACTGGAATGCCATTGAAGGTGGTCGAGGTGTTCCGGGTATAGATGCCGCCGATAACCGTGGTGTCTCCGTCGCGCACCAGGACCTGTGTCTGGGCTTCTTTCTTCAAGATGGTGGGATCGCCCTTGGCACCAGTCCGCGAGAAATCCGGCTCGTTCTTCGTGACTTTGATCTCAAGCAGGACGCTGCCTTCTTGAGTGATGTGCGGGGTGACCTGTAACTCAAGCTTGGCCTCCACGAAGATGGTGTTGACGCCGGCGGCCGAGGTCACGCTGATGGGGATGGACACGCCCTGGCCGATCTTGGCCATGCTGTTGTCCAATGTTGTAATCTTCGGTGAGCTGACGATCTTCAAAGAACCCTTGTTTTCCAGAGCGCTCAACCTCAGGTTGAGCACGGAAGAACCACCCGCGGAGCCGAAGATAAATCCCAAGGCACCACCCGATCCGGCACCGACGGCCGAGGGCAGATTGATGGCAAAGTTGCCTGGATTGCCCGTGCCGCTGATGTCGGTATTGGTGAGGTTGGAATCCGCACCACCTCGAATAATGGCCGAATCGGGAAAGGGCAATCCGGTGGCGTTGTTGGTGGCCGCCGAGTTATTCATGGAGCCACCCCATTGGATACCCACTTCCTTGAGGTATTGGGTGTTGGCTTCGACGATGCGGGCCTCGATGAGCACCTGAGGCGTCTCCGTATCCAAGGAGCGGACCAAGCCTTCCGCCTTGACCAAATTCTCGAGCACATCCTTGATGATTAGCACGTTGGTGCGCTTGTCGATGGCCACCGAACCACGGTCACTCAGAATCTCCTTGAGCTGCGTTGCGATGTCGGCCGCAATGGCGTAGTTTACCGGCACCAAACGGACTCGCAGGGGCTCAAGTTTTATCCTGGTTACTTGCTTCTCCAAGAGAGCCTGCCGCTCGGCCTCCAACTCGCCCAAAGTGGCCACCCGAACGATATTGCCATGCCGGACCTTGCCCAAGCCCTTGGTCTTGAGAATGATGTCTAATGCCTGATCCCAGGGCACATTGCGCATG
Organism: Deltaproteobacteria bacterium; assembly: GCA_030591745.1. The sequence goes on along the minus strand of JAUVAM010000047.1, from coordinate 7,639 downwards.
GTGACGGTGATGCTGCCCGTGACCTTATCGCTGGTGATGATGTTGAGTTTGGCCACCTCGGAAATCAAGCGCAGAATATTGTGAATGTCCGCATCCTTGAAGTCCAATGAAATGCGGCGGCCCGTGTAACGTCTCCGGCCTTTCTTGCCGCGCTTCTTGGCGGCCAACTCGGGCTGCCGAACCGAATAGCCGGCCACTTGATCCGGCGCGTAATTGTACTGCTGAGAAACGGCCTGAGCATGAACGGAAGAAGCCTTGGTCTTGGGCCGACGAGCCTGCTTGCTCTCACCAGCGAAGACCCAAAGCAACTTGCCATTGCGACGTTCGAGTCGGTTGGACACTTGCTCCTGGGTCACGGCCACAATCTTGACTCGGTCATGGCCCTGCACCCGATATGCACTCAGAGATCTCACGGCACCGCCAAATTCGGAGGTATCCAGGGTTCGCTCAAGCATGGCAGGCATTCGGCAATTGTCGATCTCCAACACGGTGGAGCGACTGTCACTGTGTACGACTCGCGGCTGGGACTGACCCAGCAGGTCCAAAACCACCGTGGATTCATTCTTCTCTTGCCTGAAGGTCAAATCCCTCAACTCGGCCTCTTTTGCTTTGGGGACAGGCTGGGCATCGGCAACTTTGGCGGGAGCAACAGCTTTTACCTTGGTTTCCACAGGCGTGGTTTCCACAGGCGTGGTTTTCGCAGGCTTGGTTTCTAGAGCTGCCACGACCTTGGCTGGTGCCGGTTTCGTGGCCTTGGCCACGGCCGCGGGTGTTTTGACAAAATGCACATGCAAACCATTGCGGGTGTGGGCAATCTTATATGGCTGGCGCTGGCCGTCTTTCATGTCCAGCACGAGGCGAACCTTGCCACCGTAATCGACCACGCGCATCTTGTCCGCATGGTTGCCCGTCAATTTCCGTTCATACTTCTTGTTCCGCATCTTGGCGCCATACATATCCACCACCAAGCGGAAGGGATTGTAAACCTCCAATACTTCGTAGGTCTCGATCTCCCCGCTGGCGACGATGGTCACGGCGTCCTGCCGATTGGTCAAGATGCGACGGATGCGGACGGGATTCGGGCTGTCCTTGTCCCCCTTGCTCGTCACGATCTCGAAGTCCTTGGACTTGACGGCTGCCACCGGCTTGGCCTTGATCTCCTTGGGATCCGCGAGTTCCTGAGGCTCTTCATCCGCGGCCATGGGGGCCACTTCGGCCTTGGCCACCTGGATGGGACGCTTGGGTGCATCCTCATCCGTGATGATCACCAGGACGGACTGCCCCTGAGCCTTGGCCTCAAAGCGAACACCCTTGCGCAAGCCAAAGATCACACGGCTAACCACGCTGCCCGCCTGTTTGAACTGGGCTGTGGCGATGCGGCCCACGCGCGGATCATTGACCTTGATCGGCTTTGCGGCCGCCTCCGTCAAATCCGTATGGATCAAGTCAACCACCAAGCGGTCCGGGTTCTTAAGCTTGAACACCGTGAACGTCGGCGTTTTCTTGGCGCGCAGGAGTACCTGGGTACTGGTACTGCCTTTCTGTACCTCTAGCCCAGTGATGACGTTGTCCGAACCGTCCGTGGACTCACCGGAAAAGGCAGCTCCTCCCATCACGAGCAATGAGATGGCCAACAAGCTGATCAGTACTTTCCGAGATGCCATGGATTCTCTCCTTCAGCCTGGGCTGCTTTGCCCAGGTCGCTTCAACTAGGCAGACACCTGACTACCTTCTTTTGCCTTTGCGCTTGGTATCCTTCTTTATCGCCATATGGATATAGTTGGTCACCTTGCGACCATTCCAATCCCTGTAATCTTCGGCGATGATCAGTTCGCTACTCTTGATTTTGACCACCCGTCCGAAGTGTTTGCCGATACGTGTACCAATTTTAACCGTATAGCCAGTCTTGTCCGGGCCTATCACCATGGCCCTGGGCTGGCTGATGCCGGAGACGACCGCAATGAGCGCAAGCTGATCGATCTCGAACTGCTGCAGCGGTGAGGTCACCACCTCGTTGGGATCCTGGCCGTCCATCTTAACAACCTTGTAGGCACTCTTGAAAGGATCCCTTTTTCCGACCGGCGTATAAATGAAGGAATCGGTGACCGCAGTCTCCGTCGGCAGCGCGATTTCCGCGGCAACCTTCTTTTCGGCCTTCGCTGCCTTCCTCGCAGCAACAGCCTGACTGGCCTTCACCGCCGCCTTCTTGTCCTCGCCGCATCCAAGCACCGTCAGCAGAGCGATCAGCAAGGCCAAGGGCCAGAATCGATATTTTTTTTGGCACGGCCTGTTCATAGCCCACCTACTTCCTTCTCATCAGCAAGGATAGCCGTTGATTAATGCGCCTTCTTCTTCCGTTTCTTCTTCTTCTTGCTTGACTTCTTTTGTCCTACCGCGATGGTCTTGAAGGTTTTTGCCTCACAAACCGCCTTCAGGATCATCTTGCCGTTACGCAGCTGCGGTTCTTCCAGATTGATGTTCGAAATATTGATGATTCGGTCTTCCTTGGCCACCTTGTCGAAAAAAGTGGCGATTTCGTGATAATTGCCCTCAAGCTCCACGGACACAGGAATCTCGGCATAAAAATTCTTTCGCCGCTCCTGCTTCGGCGTAAAAGCGATAATGCGCATCTGGCTCTTTTCGCTCAACTCGTTGAGCGTTTTCAGCAAATGATCCAGATTGGAGTCATCGGGCAGATTCTTCTTCTTCTCTTCGAGCTTCTGCTGCAAAAATTCGACCTTTTTCTTGTACTTGGTCAAGTTGGCGGCAACCTGCTGCTTGGCGTGTAAGTCATCCTCTAGCGTGTTGTACTGTCGAACCAATTTTCTGATGGTCTTTTCTTGCTCCTGATACCCAAGAAAATAATAGGCCGCGCCCATGCCCGCCAGAATCATGACCACAGCAAGGGCCTTGTGGACCAATGGAATCTTTTGAAATACCGCTACGAATTTGTCCATGGCGTCCTCTTTAGCCGACGTTCTTCCACTCAGATGGAGTAGTTGACCCGCATGGAGATCTTGAACTGAACAAAGGAGCGAGCATGCTCTTTGCTCTCCACCGTCACGGTCTCCACCAACTTGATCTCGCTAAACATCTTCTTGACACTCTTCTTGGATGCCCTTTTCTTTGCCTTGGCCTTTTTGCCCTTAGCTACCTTGTCCGCAGATTTGGGGGCGTCCGGCACAATGCCCGGCACCTTGGCAGCCTGCGGCTCACCTGACTCCTTGAGGGCGGAGACAAACTCGGCCACATATTTATTGGTCAAGGCCTCGCCCGCCAGCTCCACATAACCCTTCTTGTCCGACCAACTCAGCAACCAAACTTGCTTCGGGATCAGATGACTGAGCTTGTCCAAAACACGCACAGGCCCCGTCTTGCCCTTGATCAAATTTTCAATGATCTCAAGTTTGCGATTCAGCCTGTCTTCCAAACCCTTGAACTTCTCTACTTCACCGATGGCCTTTCTGTATTGCTCAATCTGCTGCTCAGTGCGCACGATGGCACTCTTCTTGGCTTCGATCTTGCCGTCCATGCTGGACGAAACCAAATAGATGGCCAAGATGCCACCAAGCATGAGTACGGCGAAGAGAATGAGCTGCTGGATGACATATTCGCGTTTCCTGGCGGCCCGAATCGGAAGTAGATTAATTTTTATCATGACGACGGCCTCACTTGTCGTCCGGAGTACGAATCGCCAAGCCTACGGCAACAGCCGACGCAGGCCCGATGTCCCGGATGTACTCCTGGTCGTGGCGCTTGGGATCCAGCTCAATGTTCCTGAAAGGATACATGATATCCACAGGCACTCCGACCTTGTTTTCGATGATTTTATAGAGCGACGGAATCTTGCAGGTACCACCACTCAGGTAAATACGCGATATCTGACTATCAATGGCCGTGGCCGCATAGAAGTCCAAGGACCGCTGAATCTCACCGGCCAATGTTTCGCTCACGCCCACGATGACCCGCTCCACTTCCTGGGGCACCACGGAATCCTCGTCACCGACCGCGCCGCCGCCCAGTTTCAGGGCCTCGGCCTCGTCGTAACTCACGTTGAGCTGCTTTTGGATCTCTTCGGTGAACTGGTTGCCGCCCATGGAGATGTCGCGAGTGAATGCCGTCACCCCATTGGCCAAAACGTTAATGTTGATGGTGGATGCACCGATGTTGCACAAGACGACGGTGTCCGAAGTGGGCACATCGTAATTGACCTCAAAGGCATTCTCCACGCAGAAAGCGGCCACGTCCACCACCATGGGCGACAAGCCGGCTTCCTGGACCACGGCCAGATAGTCGTTGATCATGTCTTTTTTGGCCGCAACCAAAAGCACGTCCATCTGGCCCTGGTCGGTCGGCTCGGGCGTGAGCACCTGCACGTCGATGTTCACGTCATTGATGTCGAAGGGGATGTACTGCTCGGCTTCCCACTGGATCGACTCTTCCAGTTCCTGGTCGGTCATGGCCGGCAGGGTGATCTTCTTAATGATCACCGAGTGACCGCTGATGGCGATGCCCGCTTCCTTGTGCTTGACGCGATGGGTGCGAAGCAGATCGCGAATCGTGCTGACGATGACCGTGGAGTTCATCAGCGCGCCATCGATGATGGCCTCGGGCGGCAACTGAGCCATGCCGAATGCCAGCAGCTGATAGCCGCGCTTGGTCTCCTTGAGGTGAACGAGCTTGATTGAGCTCGATCCGATATCCAGTCCAACTACGCTTTTTGACTTCGCCATGGGTCCGTCCCGTCCTCAGCTCGCGGGTAAAAACCGACCTCAATCCTCGTAACTCTCAGGTCCGAAAACCTGATCCTTATCCGATATTTTCAAACCGAGCGCCAAAATGATCTTGCGCTTGGTGTCCATGCGGCATTTGTGACCCGATTCCACCCGGTCGATGGTCAAAGCACTCAGGCTTGCCTTGCGGGCCAATTCAGCCTTGCTCATCAAAAGCTGCTCACGCAGCTTGCGCACATTGTTGGGGTAGCGTCGGAACGCCTGCTTGGCCTCGGTGGCTTGATCTTCGGTCTGCTCTAAAACACTCACCGCTTTACGCCGATAACTGGTCATGTCGTTCCGTCTCCTGCTCCACACATCGTCTATTTTCAACAACTGGAGAACTTGACTTCGCCCAGTATCCACTAGCTTTCAAAGCCTGTCAAGAATTGTGCTCAATTAAGTTAAATTTATGATAATTTATACTAACTAAACCATCTAGTATCCCGGAATATCTAGCTAACCCTATTTTCTGCCGGATTTCGATTTCACAAGCCTTTTCGGCCTGTGTCGAAGCATCTTTTTGGCATTTTTGAGTCTGGCCTTCTTTCTACGCAGGTCACATTCACGGCAGATGGGCTTGCCCGGCACCAAAGGCACCACCGGCGCCTTGGCGTCCTTGTAGCGTTCCAGGTCCACCGGCTTGCGAATGGCCGTGGGCGGCAAGGCGACGACGGGCCGAGAAGGCGCGGGGGTGGTGGCCATGGATGGTCGGAACTGAGGCTGGAGCTCTTTGGGCTTGTCTTCACAGGCCGAAAGACCCAAACAAGTCATGACGACCAAGACCACGCCTGCCGCTCTGCCTGGAACACGGAGCATGCCGGTTCTCCTTTACGAAAAATGCCGAAGGCCCCCGCCATTGCCGACGGGGGCCTTCGGGAATGGAATCTTGTGTCTATTGTGCTACAGGACCTGCCCCCAGTGCAAGGCATGGGCCGTGGGTTTAATCTGATCCGCCACGGGCAAGACCTCAACCGCGGCACCGACCTGGGCCAACACCACGGGACCGGTGGGGGTCCAGACCATGGTGGGCGCGCTGGGCGTGCCTCTTTGGCCCAGGGAATAGGTCTGGAGCGCGTTGGCCGTGTCCGCCGGCACATTGTCGTAATCGAAGATGTGCATGCGGCTGGTGCCGCTTTGGCAATTGTCGGGTTCGGCCAAGTAAGTTGTGATGATGACCTTACCGGCGGCCACCAGGGGCTTACCGTAAAGCCGCTCTCCCTCATCCATTTTCATGGCCGTGCCCGCGGCCGCGCCGTCCCGGTGGAAAAGTTCACCGAGGCCCGTAGGCTTGCTCTCCGCGTCCAGCACTTCTTCTACGGCGAAGAAGTAATCACGATCTGCGTAGTACTCCAAATCGTCGACACGACCCGTGCCGAAAAACATGACCAACGAACGATTGTAGGTCAAGCCCAAAGCCGGCGGGGCCATGATGGGCCGCTTGTCGATCAAGGTCGGCTTGGTCTCCGGATCCTCTATGGTGCTCACGTCAAAGAACTTGGTGGTGGTCCAGCCGTAGTCCACGGCGTTGTCGGTGTAGCCCTCGATCATCATGCCCTCGTCGGCCGTGTCATCGTACAAGCCGTTGCCCATGTCCAAGCGCCAAATCACACCGCCGGTGGTGGGCATGAAGCTGCGGGTGATGAACTCGCCGAAGGTGGTGTTGTAGGCCGCCGGATGCGCCGCCACGCCGTTGACATTGAAGTTGCCACCCACGTGGAAACAAAGCCGGCCCTGATCTTCGTTCTCGACCAAAAAGCAACCTTCGGTCTTCAGCCAAAGGTCCACGGAACCGTCGTCGTACTCCAGGTAGCTATAAGAGCAGTTCTTGACCGCGTTTAGATCATTCATATCCAAGGTGTCGCACCTGCTGGCAACCTCCACTGTGCCCGTTGTTCCTATCTGCTGTTCTCCCCAGCATGCGTTAACGCCAAGGGCCGTCTCGCAGACGAGGGCATCACAAACGGGACGCTCCACCGGACAATCCGCGTCGCTGCTGCATTCGGTGCAGCAGGCGACCGGATCCTCGCATATACCGCTATTACAACTTGAACAGGCCGGATCCCCAACGTTACCGCAAGGCTGGTGGCAACCCAGGAAGCGCTCCGTGCAGATGCAATTGAAACACCGATGTCCGGGGTCACAAAGATGACAATCTTTCCCTTCATCGTGTGAACAAGGAGTACCCGGGCCGTCGTGGCGGCAACTCACAGGACCCTCTACCGCTACGTTCGAGGGATTGGCGCAGCAAACCTTGGCGTATTCGATATTGGCCGGCAAGCCTTCGCAACCGGCATCGCCGGGGCATGTCCAACACAAATGGTCCTCAAGCAGTTCCGGCGGGGGTGCCGGGGGATTTTGCAGGTTGGCGCGCTTTTCGGCACAACCCCAGCCCTCGCCCGTATCCGGATCGAAGTCCTCGGTGTGGAAGGCGTCGCACTGGCCAGTGTATTGGTTCCAGGGGTTGTCGTTGCCGGCGGCCATCAATTCGTAGTAGTCCTCGAGCTCCGTCAACAGGTCATCGTAGACAGCGTCGTCGGTGAAGCTGTATTTTTTCAAGAGCTTGCCGGTCTCGATGTCGACGACGTGCAAGGTGGAGGGAAAGACCGTCATCTCAATGAGTTCGATACAGGTATTCACATTGCCGAAAGCGGTGCCCGGCATGAAACCACCGGGGATCATCGCCACCGAGCGGGCCTGGTATTGATCGTTGTCCGCTCTTTTGACCCAAATCTGGCCGACGATGGGCTTGGCCCAGCTCTGGGCGATGTCCTGCTTACACTGCACGGCGGGATCCGTGTAGGGGTAAACAGGAACGCCGGCCTCCTCGGCGGTAAAAACGCCGGGCCGGTATTCCCAAAGATACT
>JAUVAM010000504.1 GCA_030591745.1 Deltaproteobacteria bacterium | reverse complement strand
TTTGTCTTCCAGGGCCAAAAACAGCATGTCCAAGATGCCCATCTGGATTTTGCAGCGATCGTTGGAGGGACTGCGGGCCACCAGGTCGCCTTCGGTGGCGTAGTTATAGACGGGGCACACGCCGCAGTATGGTGCGTAGGCACAGTCGCTACAGCCCGGCAAGCATTCGAGGCAGGAGGCGACGCAGGCTGAACGAACCGCGTTGTGGCGTATCAACTGGGCGTAGTCATGCTCGTGTACGTTGCCCATGCAAAACATGTCATCGCCCATGGTGCCGAGCATGCGGCCTTCGTCGCAGGTGTAGACCCGGCCGTCGAAGTGGTAAGCCATCTGCCCGATGCCTGCACCGCAGGGTGAACGCAGATCCATGTAATTGGGGTCCCGATCGGTGAGGATGCGGGTCAAGAACAAGGAGGCTGTCTTTTCCATGATCTCGACGCCCTGTCGATTGAGCGCCAGCAAATGCTCAAAGGCTCGACCATAGAAATCCAAAAAGGCTTCCGCATCGTAGCCGTGTTGGGCGAAAACCTTGGCACCCATGCCGAATGGGTTGAGGGGCCTGAGGTGCAAGACCTTGTGGCCCAAGTCCACATACTGATCGATGATCGCCTCGGGTTGGGCCAAAGAGGCGCGCGACACTGTTACCAGGGCGTTGATCGTGGCCAGTTCGGGGTCCAGTCCCCTGGCCTGGTAGGCGGCCCCGAAGGCTTTCATTTTGGCGAGGGTGGCTGCGTGTGAAGAGCCCATTTTCCAAGGTCGATTGGCGTCATGGAGGTCGGCGGGACCATCCAGCGAAGTGCAAACCAGGACCCCCGATTCCACCAAAAAGTCCATTTGCTTTTGAGTTAGTTGGCCAAGGTTGCTGACCAGGCTGAAACGCACCTTGCGTTGTTGTTGGTCCGCCCGACGATAGGCTTCCTCGACTACATGGCGCAGCAAATCGAAGTGCAGGCTGGGCTCACCTCCCTGAAACTCGATGGTGAGATCGGGTGACGGGCTTTGGAAGATTACGTCCAAGGCCCGATTGGCGGTGTCCAAGCTCATGTCCACGCCCCGGGCCTTGTCGGAACGCCGGCTGGCGTGGCAGTAAACGCAAGCCTGGTCACATCGCAGGGTCAAAATGAGGATGTGCAGGCTTGGGCCTTGCCAGAGATGTGTTGAGCGTTGGCGCAGCTTGTTCATGATGGCCGACTCGCCGCCGGGGCTTTCGATGAGATGGGCTTTTTGCAAAGGGATGAGCTGCGGATCATCGGCCGATAAGTTGCCCTTTGTCAGCGACCGGTAGGCCTCTTCGCTCAACCAGGCGTATTCGCCGGCGTCGTTGGTCAAAAGCACTCGACCGTCCAAATGCCGCGTTCGCAGCGGCATCAGCTGCACTGGGGCAGCTTGTCCCGATGGATTTGTGGGCCTGGTCATGAGGTCGCCCCAGATACCGTGGCGGCCAGTGCGTGATTGGCGAACTCGTCAGCCACGCGATCAGCAAGCTCTGGCTTGAGTACGCGCAGACGAACCTGCCAGTGGCTGCCCTTGCGCTGGAAGGCGACCTGGGCGATGGATGCAAAAGCCTCGGCGGTTTTCAACAGAGCGTCCTTCGGGTAGATCACAGCATCTAGGCGCAGGCTTCGCTCCGGAGGGCGAGCCCTTTTAGTCTTCTTTTTGGCCGCCATACTTTTCCTCCCAGGGGACCGCGATCCCCAGGGGATCTTCAGTGTAATCCAGCTCTCCGATTTCGTTGGCTTGAGTCCAGGGCTCGGCCGACATAAGGGCTCGGCCCACGATGGCCTCCCGAATGCCCGTGGTGCGAGCCGCCACCTGTTGCCTCATCAACTGCTGCAAGAGTTCGTTGTTGAACTCACCAGCCAAGGCATCCAGCGCTTTGAGACCAAGTTTTCGTTTGCCTTTGAGCCAAACCTGGAGCTGTTTTCGGCCAGCCCGTTCGAGCCGTACATAGCAGCGATCAATAAAGCGATAGGCCGCGGCCAAAGAGACTTCTCTTGGATAGATTTTTTCGTCCAGGAGAAGACCTATTCGGTTGCCGGGGCTGTCGACTTCGACGTTTTCCATTTCCTCACCTATCGTCAGATCCGTCTGATCCGTCTGATCCGTCTCTTTAGTCGTCAATGAAAGGTTTCAAAACTGCCAGGCCGAAGGCCTTGGCCATGTCCACCGGGAGACCAGCACAAAGCTCCCTAAGATTGCAAGATTTGCAGCGCAAGCTAAAGCATCGGTGCAGGGTGCAGATGAAGTGCTGAGCAAAAAGCTCGAGATTGATGCGACTTGTCTGGGCCAGGATTTCGATCGGCAGGGCTGGTGCTTCCCAATGGGTTTTGGCCGCCGGCAACAGACAGGCCGGCAGATTGATCAGGTGCAAGGGCTCTTCAAGCAGGGGCCTGAGGGCCATGCCCGGTTGGACGCCGCGTTGACACAAGGCGCTCAGGCCGCTGAAACGTGGGGCCTGGACCCAGAAATTTCCTGGGTTTGCCATCACGTTGTCCTTCTCGCTGCGCATCCAGGCCGCTGCCTCGGCTTCGAGCAGGACCCAAATGGGCCCCCACTTTCCTCTGAGCAAGGCATCCAGCACCGCTGGGTTCTGGCTGCCGACTCGTTCGGCCCTGGGCCAGCCCTCGGCCAGGGGAGCAAAAGGGTCCTCCGTCGGTGCTTCATCAAGGCTCAGCACCCAGTTTTCGGGGACAAAACCTAGCCGACGGGCGCCCTCTCGGGCTTCTTTTAGGCTCCTTGCGTGAATCTCCAGCCGCTGAACTCCCTTTACCAGAGCGTCTAGCGAAGTGCTCTGCGAAGTGGGTGGCACTTCGTTTATGGGCGGTGGCGAAGTCCTCGAAGGGGGCGAAGACCCTTTCGAGGATACTTCGTTTTTGGTGTCGAGGCGCAGGGCGGAGAATTGGCCTGTTTTTGTTTGATTCAGTATGTCTTCCAAGGAGTTGCAGAATCCGTTCACAAAACAATGACGGCAGCGCTCGGGCTCTCTGCATGGCAGGGGCTCGCCTTCGAGCCAGCGATCCAGTTCGGCCCTCCGTCCCCGAATTTCATCGTGCAGTTTGCATGGGTCTTGGATCAGATCTTCGTGGCCTTCAAGCAGTTCGGCTGGCAGGCGGTTGGTCCAGAGGACGGCACCGGAGCGTTGGGCTTGTTCGATCGCCTGGGGCAAAACCCGCGCTGCCCGGGCCGGATCAAAAAAGATGTTTTCTTTGTTCTCCCAGGCTCGTCCAAAAGGAACCGGGTAAAGCAAGTCAAATTCAAAGACCCCCTCTTCGATGAAAAAACTCAAAATATCCGGCAGGCTATCGATGTTTAAGGAATTGAGCACCACATCGATGTTGACCACCACCTGCCCCGTCTCTAAAAGATTCTGGATGCCCGCCAAGCTCTGGGCGAAAGCGCCGGGTACGCCCACCAGGTCGTCATGCAGGGCTGCATTGTGGCCATGCATGGAAAACGTCGCTTCGCTCAAGCCTGCGGAGGCTGCCCGTCGGGCGAATTCGGCGTAGGCAAACATGCGTCCGTTGGTGACGGTTTGGATCCAGCCGAAACCCTGCTCTCTGGCGTAATCGATCAGCTTCAGGAAATCCGGGTGCAGGGTGGGTTCGCCACCGGACAGGATGAGCCGCTCTCCCCCATCTTCCAGGCTTTCTTTGATGGCCTTGCGCAGTTCTTTAATAGAGCGCATTGAGCCATCGTGGCCCAATGCGTCGTGGCAAAAGGCACAGCGGTTGTTGCAGCTGCGGTTCAGGCGCAACCAGAGGCGTTTTTCTTCGGCCATGGCCTTGCGGTCGGATGCGTCGAAAATGGGTGAACCTCCTTTTTCCAACTCAGACCAAGGTGAAAGGGCCCGATCTGAGTCCCGCGCGACGTTTGTCAAAACGGTAAAGACGAGCAGCCCTGTG
>JAUVAM010000421.1 GCA_030591745.1 Deltaproteobacteria bacterium | reverse complement strand
GTGTAACTTTGGACCAGGATGCCGCCTTCTTTCTCCAGGGGGAAGCGGATGATCTCCACCGGGGTCAGGAAGGTGCGCTCAATTACCTGGGTTTGTTCCTGCACTTCCTCACCCAGAAGGAACATGCCCGTGCTGCTTACCTCGTACCATCGGGTGGCCACCAGCAGGTCGTTTTGGCGGAACTCCACCTTGTAGACCTCCGTGTCCAGGCGGTATTCCAAATCCTTGGCCACCACCTCCACGTGCCCATCGGCCATCAGGCCACCCGTGTCCACGTCGTAGTCCCAGCCGGCACCTTCTGACATGCCCATGTAGACAAGAGCCAGGGTGTTGTCGTCGGGGTCGGGACCGTCATCGCCATCACCACAACCCAAAGCCAGGCCAGCCACCAGCGTCAAAACCAGGAGTTTCCATTTGTGCATGATCAATACCTCCACTCATTGTCCTCAAGCTTAGCTGTTTTATAGGGTCTTGGAAAGCTCGTCGGCCTTGGCGGTCGAGTCGGCCAATACCTGACTGTGCAGGCTGTTGCCGTGGGAATCCATGGTGACCACCGCAGGGAACTTATCCACCTCAATGACCCACATGGCCTCGGGCGCGCCGAATTCGTCCAGTTTGTGCACGTCCTGCACCTTCTTGACCGAACGCGCCAGGATGACCGCCAGCCCACCAATGGCATGCAGATACACAGCCCCATGCTCCTTGCAAGCCGCGAGGGTCTTGTCGCCCATGCCGCCCTTGCCGATGACGCCGCGCACGCCGTAGCGAGCGATGACGTCGGCTTCGTAGGGTTCTTCTCGCTTGGATGTCGTGGGGCCGGCGGCTACGAAGCGCCAACCATCGGCGTCTTTGGCCACCACGGGACCGCAGTGATAGATCATGCCGTCTTTCAGCAAATCTTTCACTTCCGTGGCTTCTTGTTCCACCATGTACTTGTGCGCCTCGTCCCGAGCGGTGATCATCACCCCGCTGATGACCACTTCATCGCCCACCTTGAGCGCCCGGATGCTTTGTTCGTCCGCAGGCAAGTTCAGTTCGATCATGAGGTCACCCCGCTGTAGCTCGCTTCGCCGTCTGCAAGGGTCATGCTCGCCTTGCGATAAGCCCAGCACATGTAACTCACCGAGACAAAAAAGCTGGCGGGCAGGCGATGGCGCAGGCCCAGTTTGATGCCTAAGACGGTGGTCTTGCCCGAAAAGCCCATGGGCCCGATGCCCAGCTTGTTGATCTTGGCAGTCAGTTCACTTTCGATCTCTGCAAGCAGGGGATCGGGGTTTGTGTCGTCCAGGGAGCGGAAGAGCTGCTCTTTGGACTCCATAAACGAGCTCATGCGATCGCCGCCCACGCCCACACCCAGGATGCCAGGGGCGCAACCGAAGCCCTGGGCCTTCAGGGCCGCATCCAAAAGACAGCGTTTGATGCCGCTGAGATCCCGTCCAGCCTTGATGTCGCGATCCGGCAGGGTGTACTGGACGCCGCAGTTTTCCGAGCCGCCGCCTTTGAGCATGAGCCTGACTTTGAGCGCGCCTTTTTCCTCCACTTCGTGGAAGTGCATATAGGGCGCGCCGCGGCCTGAATTGTCGCCGGAGTTCTTGCCCGTGATGGGATCAACGGCATTGGGCCGAAGATAGCTTTTCTTCGTGGCCTCGGCGGCAGCGGCTATTGCGGCAGCCTCAATCCTGGCCGGTCGGACATCCGGTCCATGATCCACGTAGAAGATCAATGTGCCGGTGTCCTGGCAGATGGGCATGGAATGCTCGCGCGCTTCAGCCACGTTTTTAAGCATCCAGTCCAAAGTGGATTTCGCCCGACCTTCTTCCGCGTCTCGGGCCTTGGCTAAAGCCTGCTCTACATCCGGGGGCAGATCCGTCGAGGCCCTGCGGATGAGTTCCAAGAATTGTTCGGTTAGTTTGTCCATGGCATCGCCTCCGTCGATTGAATATGTCCTAGCACAGGGTGGCGGCCGTGGGCAATGCTGCGTTTGAGCGGCTTGACTCGCCGGCTTGAGTCGTGATCTGTTTCAAGGGTTGCTGTTTGAGGATGTTCGTTTTTTACGGGAAGGAATCGATATGAGGGTTTTTCGCTCGTTTTTTCCGTGGCTGACTGTGCTGTTGTGCCTGTTGGCTGTGGCTCCGGCCATGGCGGTGGACGTCGGTTTCGGTTGGTCTCCAAACACTGAGCCGGAAATAACTGGTTATCGGTTTTACTACGGTAGTTCCTCCGGCGTGTACGACGGGGACTTTGCCAACGAGGGCGCGGGGCCTGACGTTGGGAGTCACGGTTACAACGGCTTTGACGTATCCTTGTGCTCGCTGGAAAAAATTTCAGAGCCCTCTTACGGCCTGACCGGATTCGACTCCGGATCCTTCGTTTGTTTTGCAGTGACCGCCCTCGGCGAAGCGGGATTGGAAAGCGACTTCAGCATCGAGATTTGCATCGTTTTGACTTTTCAGTCCAAGGTGACGGCGATCCCCGGCGGACCGGGCAGCCTATTGGTGACCTGGACGCCGCTGCCGGCGGACGACGATGGCGTCATCGACCATTACCGGATTCACTACGACACAACGGCCCACGCATCCGGAGAGGTCTATCTGGGCACCGGAGCTGACCAGGGCGATTCGCCCGTGATGGTCAACCTGGGCGACTTGGCGGACCCGACCCAGCCTTCGATCCTGCTGACCGGTCTCGCCGACGCCACCACTTATTACGTAGTCGTGGGTGCGCATACTTACGCCGGGGACTGTCGCCCGCTGTGGTATGAGGGCTGCCAGGACTCCAAGGAAACCAGCGGCCGCACCGGTGCATGTGCTGGCGATCAAGACTGTGACGATGGCCTGTTCTGCAACGGGACGGAATCCTGCCAGGGCGGCGTCTGCCTGGCCGGGACCCGCCCTTGTACGGAGGACAGCCTTTACTGTACCAAAACCTGCGATGAAGACCTGGATTCTTGCAACGCGATCAAGGACGGAGCCTGCTTGATCGACGGCAACTGTTGGCGTCGTTGCGACGACGATCCGGACAGCGATTGTTCCACCTGCGTTCCATTACTGGATGCGACCGGATGGTCTGCTTGCGTGGGTTTGGCCGGCGAGTGCCGGGACGGCATCTGCACCGCTGACCTGGTCTGCGACGCCCCGCCCATTGATGAGGGGCTGACTTGCGGCGCGGCTGACCTGTGCTCTTCCGGCAATACTTGTATTTCGGGCCAATGCACGGGGGTCGCCACCGACTGCACTGGCTTCACCGATGCCTGCAACCTCGGCGAATGCGATCCGGCGACAGGGGACTGCCTGGCCGCTCCTTATCGGCAGGGCGAGGGCTGTGACGATGGGGACCCTTGCAGCACGGGTGATATCTGCACATCGGGCCAGTGCCTGGGCACGGCCATCGACTGTTCGGTCTTCGACGGCCCCTGTGCGCTTGGCCTTTGCAACGGCGGCATCTGCGAGGCGCAGGCCTTCGAGGAAGGCCAGTCCTGTGAGGACCAAGACCCCTGCACCATCGACGACGTCTGTTTGAGCGATCTGTGTGCGGGTTCGCCCATGGACTGCTCGGGTCTCGATGCCGACTGCCTCCTGGGACAGTGCGTCGACGGCGCTTGTGAAGCGCTAGCCGCCAACGAGGGAGTTGCTTGCGACGACGGCGACGCTTGTACGAGCGGCGACACCTGTACGGATGGTGTTTGTCTGGGCGCCGCGGTGGATTGTTCGAATTTGGACGATCAGTGTCTGTCCGGTGTCTGTGATACGGAAACAGGCGCATGTGAGGCTTTGGCTGTTCGCGAGGGTGAGGTCTGTAGCACGAACGTGGGTTGCACCACCGGCCATTGTAGCGCCGGGGTCTGCGTCGACACGGGTGAAGGCTGCGGCGGTCTGGACGGCCCTTGCCAGGTTGGGCAATGCAATGTCGAACTGGATGTCTGCGAGGCAGTGCCGCTTGAAGACGGAACAGCCTGTGACGATGGCGACGGCTGCACAACGGATGATGCTTGCCAAGCCGGCCTATGCACCGGAGGCGCGAACATCTGCGATGCCGGTCAAGAAACAGACGCCAGTCAAGAAACAGATGCCGGTCAAGAAACAGATGCCGGTCAAGAAACAGACGCCGGTCAAGAAACAGACGCCGATCACGCCCCCATTCGGGGAGGTTGCGGTTGCGCTTCACCCGCGGGGCGACCCCAGGCAGGTGCCTGGTGGCTGCTTGCGGGCTTGTTTGGGGTGGCTATTTTGCGGCGGCGGGGAGAAGGGTTCAGGCGGTGACCATGGGCTGCTCCTGGAGAAAAACGAAATCGCTGGGGTTTCTGTTTGCCCTGTTCGTGGGTTTGAACCCGGCCCCAGCCGCCGAGTCGGCACCCATTTTGGCGGTTTTTGATATCGAGAACCGCGGCGCCGGCTTGTCTGAAGAGACGCTTTCCCGTCTGACCGACTACCTGGTGGTGCTGCTCACCTCGGGGGGTTACGCTGATGCAATGCGGTCTTTTAAATTC
>JAUVAM010000409.1 GCA_030591745.1 Deltaproteobacteria bacterium | reverse complement strand
TTTATTGGTGGTCAAATAGATCATCCCAACCCGGGTAGGCAAAACGAACCTCGGCCTCAAAGGATAAGGTCAAACCGTCTACTGGAAACCAGGCAGCAGCCGGTTTCAGCGCCAACATCAGATTGTTTTGGAAATCCCGATCAGGGTCCTCATCGGATGAGGGCAAGCCATCCCCCACCGCCGCACCGAAGTAAAAAGAACGGAATTCCAGGCCCAACTCCAGAGAATCGAGTACCTGGAACATGTGGCTGGGTAACTTGGATGGACATTCCCGGGCGGAGGCCACAAAGCCCGGAAGGATCAAGGAGACCACAAGAATTGGACATACCAAATGCAGTTTCATAAGTTGTTTTCACTCTCAGTTGTTTAATGCGCCTTGCAGCACCCATTCCAAAAAGAGGTTATACCTGGGCCCGCCCTTGGGCCATGAGTTCGGATGAGCCGCCCCACCAGCAGACCACCACAGGAAGCTATCGTAGCCCTCGGGATCGTCGATATCCACATAGCGCATGACTTCGGAATAGTCGCTTCCGGTGCCCAGCAAGCGAATCCCATACTGACCGGCAGAATGGCAACGCCTGCAATCACTGCTTAAAAGTGGAACGATGTTTGTAGAGAATGACACCAGGGGACCTTCGTCCGCACCGGCATCGGTGCCGGCATCCTCGTCCTGGCCGGCATCAAGCCCGGCGTCAATCCCAGCGTCGCTGCCGGCGTCGAATCCGCCGTCAAGCCCGCCATCTGGTTCACCTGAATGGCAGAATCCAAACCTGGGATCAGCACAGTTCCGGCCGATTGCGCACATGCCTTTCCTGGTAGCAGGGTCTTTCACACAAACCCGACCGGACACAAAATCCATGTCCGGACACAAACAGCCGATCTGAAAACAATCCGCATCGAATCTGCATTCACCGAAATATTGCATATCAAAGCATTCGCGCTTCATCCCGTGATCGATCCACAAAGCCAATGTTCGGTATTCCGGCCCGTCCTTGGGCCACAGAACCGGATGCATCATCCAACCGGAAGCCCAGTCGAGCAGAGGGCTGTGTTCCGAATCATAGGGTTCCGAATACCTGAGCAACTCGGCGTAATCCGAAGACAGGCCTCGCAGGGTGACCCCGTATTCCCCATGATAGTGACAAAACGCACAGTCCCTTTCGACCAGGGGCCTGACGTTTTCATCAAAACATGAGTTGAAGGTCGGTGCCTCCAGAGCCGGTTCACAAGCCATGGCGAACAACGAACACACCAGGCCAAAACCCCAAAGCCCTCTCATGGCCAATCTCCTGCCTCAATCACGGTCATCTGTTCTTTCTTTTATTTTTTCTTGATCTTGACGATGCCTTCGCTCAGGCCCTTCAAGGAGCAATCCCTCCAGACCCGGATACTCCCCTCTTTGCCCTGCAGTTCGAAATTGACCTCGTTTTCAAACCGACCACGGCGTACTTTCTTGAATCCCGTACTTTTGAGAATCTTGACCGACTTTCCATCCACATGAACATCATCGTCATCAAGGACACATTTTCGGTGTTCCCACTTCAGTAAAATTTTCACCGTCCCCTTGCCGTCAGGCCCCACGTGCACCTCAGGTGGGTCAAAAGTGACCACGCAAGCAGAGGACTCAGGCACATACGCTACCAAAAAAAGAAAAAAAACACCGAGGGTGGTCATCGCCAATTTCATTTTTCTTCTCCTGTTTCCAAATTCTTTGGGCGAGGAATCACGGGCCCACAAGACAGACAATCCCACTTACAGGCACTCTCACACTCCCTGCACATGATGCACTCACTACGGTCGATCGAGATGCCCTCACCCTTACGGGTCGTGATGGCATCCACCGAACAAACCTTTTCGCACAGACCGCATCCCCGGCAGGCATCCACCCGCATTCGCACGGGGCTGATAAGAGCCAGCAGGGCCAAAAGACCGCCAACGGGACAGAGATACCTGCAAAAGGCCCGGCCGATGAACACCGAGGCCACCAACACAACCCCCAGGTACGAAATAAGAAAAACCGAGCCATCCAAGTTAAAAAGGACCTTGAAAGGACCACCCCATTCGCGAAAAAACCGAAAATGCCAGATCAGGGGAGCGGCCACCAGGGCAATCAAGCTCAAGTACTTGCCAAACTTCAAGATCCTGTCCAGCTTCGGGGGAACCTTGAATCCCAAGGCCGGCATGTAGACGTATTCTTGTATGATGCCTTTGGGGCAAATCCATCCACAGAAATAGCGGCTGAACAGGACCCCGCCCAAGACCAGCACCGCCACCTTGATCAAATGCATGGTGATCGAAGTATCGTCGAATAGATGCAGGGCCATCAGCTCAAGGGCGCCGGTGGGTCTGGGACAGGCCGACTGCAAGAAACCAAAATAGGCCAAGGAGGCAAGCAAAAACAGGCCCCGCAAATACCGGCCCTTCTTTACAAAAAGAAAAGCCGGGATCATGGTCAAGGACGCCAAAAACAGAAGGTAATCAAGGGTCCAGAACTTCACACCGTCTACCGGCAGGAAAAACAGCACCAACCCAGCCAGACCAAAACAAACCGCCAGGATGATAGCCCACAAGGGTCTTGTTCCATGCTGCTCTACGGGGTCTTTGGCTACTTCCTTATCGCCCAAACTCAAGCCTCCAGTTTTTCCCAGCCCACCTGGTCGGAGTCACCGCGGAATACACGCACGCGAGCCCTGTACGAACCTGCCAGTTCCTCGTCGGTGCCACGAATGGCGGCGAAGTCCTGAGTGGCCAAAAAACGGGCCAGGATGTTCACGGCACCCTCAACGGCTTCGCCCGAAAGCGTCCCGTCCAGAAGGCCGTTCATCAGCCGCCGGTGCACTTTACGCCCCGTCGTCTCAATGCACAAGTCCCCATCCAACTCCAGGATCAATTCATTCGGCCCCAGAAGTATTGCTCCTTTGATCTGAATCTTTTCCATTTTTCCCCTCAAGGCCCCTGAAAATTGAGCAGGGTTTCTTCGCTTTCGATGCGCTTTGACCAGTCGAACTCGCTCAAGCGAGCTTGTACGCTTTCGGGGATGGCTAAGCGGAGGAGCAAATTTTGGCCTTCGAGATCCGACTGCCAGTATTCGGCCACGTTATTTCCCATGGTGTTCGGCCCCAGGGTCAGGTTGGCCGCGGCCAACTCCCGGGCCTTGTGGGTCAAGCAGTCTTCCGGTGCGTTGTGGTCGAGGTTGGTGGCGTAGATGGACAAAAAACCATTGCCCTCCCAGACCATTTCGAAGATGCGGCTTTGCTGGGGGAAGTCCAGCGGACTGGCCAGCATGAGCTGCCAGTGACCGCCCAGCCCATCGACGGGCGGCACCAATCGCTTGGTGTTCGAATGACCGTGGCCGGTCATGTGCAAAACGAGCTCTTCGGAGCGGGCCAGGCGCTCGCGGAGCATGGAACCCGAGGTGGGGCTCTCGGCCGAGAAATCCTCGGGCCGATGGTGGCTCATGAGGATGACCAATTCTGAGGCGGCCTGGGCCGAAGAAAGTTCCTGATCAAGCCAGGCAAACTGGGCTTCATCCACGTAGCCGTTGGAGCCCTCGCCGATGCCCTGGGGCGCTGAGTGTGAAGTGTCCAGCACCAGCAAACGCAGGGGCCTGTCCGGCAGAGGCTGGACGCTGAAATAAGCCGTGCCCTCCGCCAGGTTGGTCGCCGTCAATCCGTGACCCGCGGGCAGGCCGGGCCAATGGCCGATGAGCTCCACCACTTCGGCTCGGCGCAGAGGGACGCGATCCGGATCGGCGGGCGTGGGTCCTTCAAGCAACAAAGGCGCGTCCGGATGGGAACCATCGCAAAAGCCGTTGGGCATAAGACCGTGAAAGTACACCTCCGTGCCCATGGCCGCTTCCCGCAGCTCATCACTGATTATGCCCACGCCGCCGTTGTACAAGGTCTCGTGGTTGCCGATGGCGGCATACCAGGGGCGACCCAGGCCCGCGGACCAGAAGGGATCGTTGTAGTCCTCGGCCGGTTCGGGCAAGGGATCGTCGTCTCGCCCCGAATCCGGATTCACCAGGCCGCCCTCCATGATCCCCAAAGCCCAGCTCAATTCATTGCGCTGGCTGCCGTCGGAAAGATCGCCGGCCATCAGCGCGAAGTCAAAGGGCCGACCCGAACGCTCAGAGATGCGCCGGGCCGTGGCCACATGGGAGGCGAAGACCTGCGGGGAATAATGCCCATTGGGGCGATAGAGGTAGACGAAGGCCTCCAAGCGGATCGGAGATTCCTCGTCGATGAGTTGGGGATCCGCCACCTGCCAAAAATAAAACAGGCTGCGCCGGGCCTCGGTCGCGCCGGCAACGAAATCGGGTGCCAGCTCGGTGAGCTCCCGCCAGGGATTGCCGGCGGTCAGGCGCACACCGAAACCGGCCGCGCTGAAAAGAGGGTGATCGTAGACCGTCAGCTCCCCCGACTCAATCTTGGCCAGGGTTTCATCCGAGGCCATGATGGGTTCCCAGACCGCCTGCAAGGTGGTGTAGGGCTGCTCACTCAAAGGCAGTTCAGCAGGCCGATCCGACGATCCACCGCAGGCGATGAAAAGCAAACCGAAAAAAGGGCAGG
>JAUVAM010000183.1 GCA_030591745.1 Deltaproteobacteria bacterium | reverse complement strand
TGGCAAAGATTTTGGCCTGGAGATGATCCGAACGGGGCACTGTTTCGATTTTGGTTGGAAGTATCCGCATGCAAGGAAGCAGGCCTACAAAGGGGCTGAGCCATGAAGTCATTCCTGTCGCGTTTTCTGCTCGGCCTGCTGTGCTTGGTCCCTGCTGCATCCTCAGCCGAACCGGTCACTTCGGTCGTCGTGGTCCAGCCCATGGTGCGGACCAGTGAGTGGGTTCACATCCCCACGGTCACCCGGATCATGATGAAGGAGTTGAACAAGCTGGCGCCCAAGGGGCTGAAGGTTCTGCCGCCGGGCGATGAGGGACAGCACTACATTCCCACGCTAACAGCACTTTCCGATCTGGAAAGGGCCGTCAAGTGGCTCGAGATGGACCCGGCGTGTGACATGGTCTACGAATTCAAGGGAGAGACGGGGAGAAGCAGCCACATGATGATTCGCGGCATGGACCCGCTACGGCATCAGCTGCATTTCATGCGTATGGTCAATCCGGATAAAAAAGTCAAGCGCATGAAGGGGCGACACCGGGCACTGAGAAGGATGGCCCAGTTGGCGGGCCAGAGGGTGCGCGAGGACCAGGCCTTCGAACTGCGCATGCTGGAAGAGAGGGGCCCCTGGTACCGGGTGATCTTCCTCGGCGCGCCCAAGGAACTGGTGCGGAAGGTGCAAAAGGCCATCAAGGAACAGGATGAGGAGTGCAAGGACGCTTGCGGCGGGCTGGTGCTGGACATTCGCAGCACGAAGCAGAGAAAAGTGCTGTTCACAAAGGTCCGGAAGCTGACGCGAGAGCTGGGGCCGAAGCATAAGTTCAAGGTCCGTACGCTAACCCGCCTGGGCATGATCCTTTCATTCTAGAAATTCGGGGACGGGTTCAGCCCCTATTGGACGGCTTCTTCAAATTCGATCACTTGGACCACGTCGGGGGCGAATCCGCCCGCGGACATCACGGCGAAGCGTGGGGCCATGTCCACGAAGTAGGCCTCGTATTCCGGGGCGTAGGTCTCCACCCAGGATTCTCCATCAAACTCGAAGATGGCGCCGATCTGATCCTCACCCCCATATGACGGAGACCCTCCGGTGACCAGTCGCTGTCCACGGACGGACAGGTCGGCCTGGATCCCACAGGGGACCTGGTCACTTTCGACCCAGGAACCCGTATTGGCAAAGATGTACACATCGTCATTCGTTCGGGAGGCGATCCAGATTCCGTCGGTCGCGGTGTTCATGCCGTAGGGGAGTTCCTGCTCTTCTTGCCACTCGAGCCCGTTGAACCGGAAAATCACGGTGACGTTGTAGCGGTTGGCCACCACCATGAGATCTCCATTGAGGCTCACCTGGTTGCCGTTGGAATTCTGGTAAAAACGGCTGTCTTGGACCCGGGCAGTTTCATTGGCCAGCAAGGGGTCGAAGAGGTAGACCAGGCCGATGTCGGTGTCCGAATTACCGTAATAGGCCAGAGCGGTGTGCTCATCGGTGGTGGCCACTGAGGCCAGCAGGGTCTGGGCCTCGGGATCGAAGGCCGGAAGCAGCTGCTCACCGCCCGTCCATGTGTCTCCATCCCTCCGGAATACGAAGGCGTCCCGACCGGTGCTCACCACGATGGTGTCACCGGAAGAAGAAATCTCCACGCGGTTGCCGTACTTGCTCGGGTCTAAGCCGGGGACCTGGGGCAGTAGTTCCTGGGCGAAGACCCAGGTGCTTCCGTCGAAGCGGTAGAGGAAAGCGCTCGCGTGGTCGTCGGGGTCGTCCGAAAGCCAGGAGGGCATGCCCACCACCATCACGTCCTGGGCGATGGCCACTTCGCCGGTGATGTATTGCGTGTAGACCTTTTCCACCGAGCATCGGATCGGAATGCTGTGGACCCGAGGATAGGGTCCGTCGGGCGGAGGCTGCGGGCAGTCAAAGGTGCATGCCCATCCATCACCCGAAAATCCCGGGCCGCACTCGCAGGAGTAATCACCCTCGGTATCGTGACACACCGCGTCGGCGTGGCAGTCGTCAAGTGCCGCCGCGCACTCGTCCACGTTCGCGCAGTCGGTGCCATCGCCCTCGTATCCTTGGGGGCACTCACAGGCGTATCCGCCTTCCGTGTCCGTGCAGGTGGCCAGCGCGTGGCAGGCGTCGGTCTCCTCCAGGCATTCGTTCACGTTTACGCAAGCGGCTCCATCCTCTTCATAGCCCGGCATGCACTCGCAAACAAAGGACCCTTCGGTGTCGATGCAAGACTCCAGTTCACCGCAGTCGTGAGTCCCATCTGCGCACTCGTCGATGTTGGCGCAGCTTGTTCCGTCGCCTGAAAAGCCGGGATTGCACTCGCAAAGTATTTCGTCCGCGGTTTCGCTGCAGCTTGCGTTGGGGTCGCAGTCGGCACAAGTCTGCAGATTGCCGGTACCGCCGTCTCCGCAAGCGAGAAACAGCAATGGAAATGAAAACAACAAGAGAATCGAACGCATGGCATCCACCTCGTTTTCGTCATCCTAGCAGATGCTGGCTTGTGATGGTCAAAGAGAAACAGGGGGTCAGTGTTGGCTGTTCTTCGCCGCGAAGCGCAGCAGGGGCAGGGGGTCGACGAAGCGCTTGCCCACCTTGACGCCGAAGTGGAGGTGGGGGCCGGTGGAGCGGCCGCTGTTGCCCGAGTAAGCCACGGTAGACTCGCGGGTCACCGGGTCGCCCGTGGCATAGAGGTTCTTGCTGTTGTGGCACAGCACCGTGGCCAGGCCGTAGCCGTGGTCGATCTTCAAGTAGCGGCCGTTGACCCCGTCGTGTCCGGCGTAGCGCACCAACCCGTCGGCCGAAGCGTGCAGCTCAGTCCCCCGGGGGACGGCCAGGTCGATGCCCCTGTGCATGCGCTGCTTTTTTAAGATGGGGTGCAAGCGGGGACCGAAGGGGGAGCTGATGCGCGTGTCTTCGGGGACCGGCCAGGCAAGCCGGTGGGCGATGGCCAGGGCCATGATGCGATTGACCTCGGGTGCGATGGCCAAGCGTTCGCTCGGCGCCAGGTAGCGCCCAAAACTTTTAAAGCGATGGGGTGCCGCCAGGCCTGAGCTCCGGGAGCGGTCCAGTGCCCGGGCGATGGATCGCTTCCCGGCCAGCAGGGCCGCCACCGCGGCCGACTCGGACCCCAGGCCTTGATGGTAGTGCCGCAGGGCTCGGGCGAGGGCGTC
Source organism: Deltaproteobacteria bacterium (assembly GCA_030591745.1). Next base: position 4,044 of record JAUVAM010000183.1, on the reverse strand, counting down.
GTCGCCGCTCAGGTCCACCTGCGCATCCCGCAGTTCCTGTCGGACCCGGTCGGGCCATGGGTGACCGGGTCCGAGGACGATGGTGGTGGCCATCACCAGGGCCGCGTCCAGGCCGGTTTCCCGTGAGCTTCGCTGAACCTGTCCCCAGAGCACCTTCATTTGGCTGAAAGGCTTGACCTTGGCCTCCGGGGAGGCCGCCGTCTCCGTGCCGGAGAAAAAGCCGGTCAACGGCCTCTGCTCATGCTCCCAGCCGGTGACCCAGGCGACCGTCCGCTTGGTCAACTCGCCCGCGGGCGTGGTGCCGATGCATACGTATAGCGCGGCCAGGCTGGTGATGAATTCGAAGAGTCCCAGGCGTCTGAATCTCATGTCGGCATCCTCTGATACTGCGCAATACGCCGCAGCATAACGTGGCACTAACGAATCAAAAAACGATTCGTAAGTGCCACTAATACAGCCCCGCCAGGGGGGTGGCGAACAAGGAGCCCAGCGCGCAGACCGGCAGAACGGTGGCCAGCAAGGTCACGCCCCGGACGCGGCGCACGAAGTCGTGGCGCGCTTGTTCCGCTCGTTTTTCCACGTAGCGCAGCGTGGAGGTGATGGCGCGGAAGCCCAGAGACCAGGTCACCATGACGGTCAGCGCGACCGCCAGGAGCTCGGCGATGATATGGACGGCACCCGAAGGGCCGAACAGATCCACCAAGACCTGGTCGAAGGTCTCGCCCGCAACCACATAGAAGATGTAGCTGGACGCGATCAAGCCGATGAGCAGGCTGAGCGGCAGCAGGATGAACTCAAGGTCCATGAGCTCTTTGAAGCGGCGGGCGAAGGTCTTGATGCTGCGGATTAACTCCACCGGCATGTCCAGGAACCCGGCGCCCAGGCCGGTCGCCTCCCGGTAACCAAGGGCCGCCCGGCCCAGCAGGAAGTCCACCCAAAGTTCCAGCCCGACGGCCACCCAGCGCGAGGCGGTTTCCCGGGCCTCCACGTCGATGAGGTCGGCAAAGCCCAGGGAGTAATCGCGGGCGCTCTCGATGGACAGGAGTCCCGTGTGATGCAGCAGGGCGAAGAAGCGAGCCACCAGGTCATCGAAGCCGGCGTCGACGAAATTCAGGACGGCGAAACAGCCGTCGTCGATGCGGTCGGCGCCCAGGTGGACGCCCGCGATGATGAAGGCGGCGATCCCGAACTGCAGGTGCAGGTTCTGGTGGCGCCCGAACCACTCGGACAGCCTTCTGCCTCTGCTGAGTAGCTTGGAAAGCTTCATAGGGTTTCCAAGCTAGCATTATGCAGCTGCGCCGAAAAGGCCTTGAGCACAAATGGTGGAAATAGGCGCTTTGTTTTTGGCGACGGCTGGGAGACTTAGTAGTGGATGACCTTGCCGGCGCTGGTCTGGGTCGGGTCGGTGGAGTCCTTGCCCACGTGGACCTGAAGCTTGAATCCTTCGTTCTTGCGCAGGGGCTTGGGCCAGGCGGTTTCCATCATCTGATTCAAGATGCAGTAAGACTGGGTGATGGACATCGGTCCCCGGTGTTCCAGCGCGGCCTGGGCCACGTTGCCGGTGGGGTAAAGTTCGATCCGGATGACCAGGGGATCGTCGGCGCCCTTGGCTGGAACCTTGGCCTGGACACATTTTTTGAAATTGGGCACCAGGGCTTCGAAACGTTTCTGTACCATGCCTTCGTAGTACTTCAGTTTGTCGGTTTGGTCGGGATCGGGCAAGGTGGGCGCCTTGTGCTCACCGGCCGGATAGGCCGTCGCCAGCGCTTGCTCGAAGGCATTAAGGGCCGGATCGGCTTGGTCGGTGCCCTGTTCGGCCAGCAGGCGGAAGCGGAAATAAGCGCGTGCTGGTTCCTCCAGAATTTCAGCCAGCTTGCCCATGTTGAATTCCTGATGGGCATCGACCAGCACGCCGTGGAAAAGGCTGGCCATCTCAAAGGAGAAGGCCTGGGATAAATCGTCGACGTGCATTTGCAGGTTGGAGATGGCTTTGTCCGTCAAGGCCTGATCGCCGGTCGCGGCAGCCGCCATGGCGCGGATGACCAAAATGTCGCAGCGGGGCTCGCCCCGGGACAGAGCGGCCTGGGCCGTCGCTTCGGCTTCTTTGGCCTGGCCCAACCGCAGCTGCAAGGCGGCCAGCATGGTGGTGGACTCGAAGTCAGCCGGGTAGCGTTTGACCTCGACGATCAGCTTGTCGCGCATTTTCTCCAACAGACCCGGCAGCTCCTTGTCCAGGCCCATCCCCAAGATGCGGCGGGCGAAGTAACCGGAGTGCTCCAGGGAGGCCACCAGGGCGTTGATGGCCTCGTCTTTCTTGCCTGCTTCGGCCAGGAATCGACCACGGACGTAGTGCAGGATGCCGGAGCCGGGCCAGATGGCCAAAGCGCCATCGATCTGGCTCAGGGCGACGTCTTTCTTGTTGTCGCCTGCGGAACGAAGGGCTTCACTCAAGCCCAGCATGGCGGCGCCCTTTTTTGCCGGGGCCACATCCAGATCGGCGGTGGCATTTTTGGCGAACTTGGCGTGGACATAGTCGCTCATGCGTGTGTCGAAGCGGGAGACCTTGCAGGTCTCGGCATGGGCGGCGTGCTCGGCAAAGGAGGCCATCAGGTTGCCCTGCCAGGCATAGGCTTCTCCCAGGCCCTCGTGGGCGCGGAACTCCAAGGGATCTTCGTTCAGGGCTTCGATGTACTTGTCGCGGGCCTCGATGACCTTGGCCTCGTCCAGCATGTGGGCTGCATCTTTCATGCGGGCCTGGGCGGCCTTGTTGTTGCTCTCTTGCTTGTTGACGACGTGGTCATCCTTGACTTGCGTGCCGGTGGGGCCGCAGGCCGCCAGGGCCAATGCCAAGACCGAAGTAGTGAAGAATCCCTGAAATTTCATGGTCCACCTTTCGCTGTGTTAAATAGGACAGCTGTTGTTTTTTTAGTGCGCTATTGGAAGAGTAGATCCGGAAAGGGTCACCGTCAATGCCGGCCGCGTTTTCATGCCCATCTTTTCTCGATGGAAACGCGTGAGACAAGTGGAAATCAAGCAGGCACTTCGCCTGTTTTGTGGTGAAAACGGAGGGGGCTTGATCTCGGTGGCGGAAGGGGTCAGCATGGGGTGGTGGGGGAGTTGGAGTTGTGAATGAGCTCGCCTCGGTTTCGCATGGCTCTGTTGGTCCTCTTTGTTGAGGGTCTGCTTCTGTCGGCGGTCGGCTGTGGGGGGCCGGAGCCCGAGTTGGATACGTGGTCCGGGGCGCTGCGCTTGGATGCGTCCAGTCGTCTGCTGAACCCAGTGACCCCCTTGATTAAAGCGGCTCGGCAAGAGACCTACATTACCTTTGTTGAGCCGGACCGCGCTCGGCGTGACAAGTTGGGGCGCGTGGTGAGCATCGATAAGGTCGAGGGCGACCGGGTTTGGGCCTATGCCTGGCCCACCGGCCTGAAGAAGCTTGGGGCCAAGGGCGTCGTCTACAAGATTCTGCCGCACCCAGGTCTGAATCCCCATGCGCGCATGGGGCTCTTTGGCCGCGACGGCGCGCTTCGCTGGGATCATTACCCGACCTACGCGGAATACGTGCAGGTCATGCAGCAGTTCGCCGCGGATTATCCCAACCTCTGCCGGTTGGAGGTCATCGGCAGCTCCACCAACCAGGTCCGGCCCCACACCCTCTACGCCCTGAAGATCACGGACGCGCCCGATGAAGACGAGGACGAGCCGGAGCTGCTTTTGACCTCCACCATGCACGGCGACGAGACCGTGGGCTATGTGCTCATGCTGAGGCTCATCGAAGAGCTCCTGACGCAGTACGGCTCCGACCCCCGGATCACCGACCTGGTGAACGGCGCGGAGATCTGGATCAACCCCCTGGCCAACCCGGACGGCACCTATTACAGCTCGGACACCAGCGTCAGCGGGGCCATCCGCGCCTTCGTCAACGCGGACGGCAGCGAGGCCTGGGTGGACCCAAATCGCAACTTCCCCGATCCGGTGGCGGGCGATCACCCCGACGGCCAGCCCTGGTGGCAAGAGAATGTGGCCATGATGGACTTTGCTTCG
>JAUVAM010000425.1 GCA_030591745.1 Deltaproteobacteria bacterium | reverse complement strand
CGGAGCAGAATCTGGCAAAGCCTCGATAAATGAAGAACTCACCTTCTTCCGAATTGAGTTTGATGGCTTCTTCAAACTGGGCCAGGGCTTCGGCAAACTTGTTGGCCTTAATCAGTATCTCACCCTTCTGGAAGATCATCTCTGACTCAATGATGTTGCTGACATCCACCTCGCCACCATCGTGTCCCGCCTCGATGCCTTCCAGGTATTGCGCGCGCTTCTTGTCGTCCGCCAAGGTTTGCTGAGCCTCGTTGTAAAGCGTGAAAATGCCAGATTGTAAGCTTTGGACTTCTGCCGAGGCATCGCTTGAGGTTTGATCCGGATGATAGGCTCTTGCTGCCTTCAAGAAGGCCTTGGATACCTCTGCTGAGGTGACGTCGCGGCCAAGGCCCAGGCGGTCGAAAAAGTTCTGTGCCGCTACCTCGCCATGGGTGCGCTGCAAGGCGGCGATTTCAGGTGTACTGGGTCCATTGTCATGAGCTTCGCTGGCCCCTTCATCCCCTTCAAAGGCATTCCCCAGCATTTGATCCCATTCGTCTCCAGCCTCGGGAGGACTTTCGTCGGTGATGCCTATTTCGTCTGCCAAGTCGTCGTCCATGCTGAAGCTTGGCCCTTCCTTCGCCTCATCGCCGATGCCGATGATTTCGAGCTCAATGCCGAGATAAATCATGGACAAGGTCGCCTTGTCGCTCTCCGGATTGCCACCAAGTCGTTCCAAAATCGCCCCCAAGGTGCGACCGGCTGTGATCGACTTGAATACCTTGGTCTCTTTGGGGCTGAGCATGAGCTGGCCCATGTGCAGGTGTTCGTTTTGGCGTGGCAAAAGAATTCGATTGCGCAGGGGTTCCAAAAGCATGCGCAATTCTCGAAGTTCATACCCCTGACGTATCCCCTGGGCGAGAATATCCCAGGGGTTGAGGTTCAGCGGCAAGAGTGAGCCCTTGAACTCCTGCCCGTCGTAGAAGGCATAGGTGCCAACCCGCCAGGAGAACACCTCGAATACCTTTTCTAAAAGCTGATCTTTGAGGTGCTCAAAAAGGTCGCCTGGAGGCATGAATCCACTGTGCAGAAGTTGATCCGCCAGCATTTGATCGTCGTTGTCGACCAGAGCCAGCATTTGCTTGACCCGTTCTTTGTCCACGATTTCTTTGCGCACAAGCAGGGCAGCCAGTCTGTCTCGGGGCAGGGTGGATGAGGCCGCCACGGGTTTGCCGTTCAGCAGGAAAATTTCTTTTCTAACAGCATCGTTCGACATGAGCAGACGGCCGTTGGCCCTGGCCGCGGTGAAGTGAAACATAAGCTTTGGAAAACTCACCTCTTGAATCGAGCCGGAGTAGGTCGGCGGTGTCTCCAGCAAGCCATCCCCGGCGGCGGCGTCCGGTAGATCCAAATCCACCGAGAGCAGGGTGGCCAACTCAGGAAAGGACTTCATGGGTTTGAAATCCTGTCCATCCAGGGAAATGGGCGTGTTGGCTTTGACCTTGCCCGAGCGGATCATCTCCGCGACCATATTCAGGTTCACGGGACCGAGTAAAGACCCATCAGTGGCGCGAAAGAAGTAGCGGCGGGGTGCCATCGTCCATTGTTCTCCAGACTAATTTCTCGGTGGCCGGACGGTAGCATACGAGGTAGGGAAATGTCACCAAAAATCTGCCTTGGGTCCGCCATGGCTTGACCCCACACAAACCCCGATGTATGCAAGACTTATTGGAAGGGAGGGAGAAGAACGGAGTGCCCATAATGCGCCTATGCGTGAGTTTGCTCTTGGCTGTGTTTGTTATTCTTGGGGCTGTGCTTTTTGTCTCAAGTCAGGCGCAGGCTGCTGAGCGCCAATGCTTATGGATGCATCCGGAGACCAACGCCTGGGGAGGGGAGTTGCGAGGGGGCTACAGGATGGGGACCTTGGGGGATGGTCCCGCTTTGGCTTTCGGTGGCTGGTTCTTTTTTAAGCATTTTGTGGGTGTGGTGCATGGAGGCGCAGCCATTCTGCCCGAGGGGAGCCATTTCGATTTTTCCCTGGACTTCAACGCGCGATGTGGGCCGCTTTATGGCGGTGGCGGTTTTTCCTTGAATTGGCTGCCCGGTGCCGGCGGACGTCCGTCTACCGGCGTGGGTCTGCAAGTTGGATTGCATATTCCCAGTGGCCTGGACTGGCTTTGGTTTGACTTGGGCTATCGACCCCAGATTATTTTCAGGGAGAGCGAGAACTTGGTGTATCATGGCGTCTACATGGGATTGATATTCGAGGCGGGTAGATGAGTGATCTGAAGGGTATGGACTTTGTCGAGTTGGCGGTATGTGCTGATCCCATGGAGGCTGAGCTGTTCCCCGCGGCCATTCGAGAGAAGGATATTCCACATCGCACTCGACGAGATGATGAGGGCCGATTGATTCTTGAGGTGGCCGTGGATTGGCGAGAAGAGGCCGAGCAGGCCTTGCGTCGAGCCAAAGAAGTATTCTTCGGGGGATTGGAGCAGACGCAGCAGTCGCGCGGAATTGAACAAGAAGAAGAGCCGGAAGACGAAGGTTACGGTGTTTTTGCCTTGGATGCCTTACCCTCCCCGGAAGAGACAAAGCACAAAGCGATTTGGCCGGCATACGTGTTCGCGGGCCTGCCCGGCTTGGGTTTGGGGCATCTGTATGCAGGTAAATTTCAAATCTTTTTTTACTTGTTTTTTTGTTCCCTCTTGGGTTTGTTGTTCTTTCATTTCACGGGCAGTTTTTGGTCTTTTGGTTTTAACCTTTTCGCATGGGCCGCGGACATGGGTTTCGCGCAGGCTCATGTTCGCGATCACAACCGTCGGGCTGAACGTGCCAGGCAGCGCATGAAAGAGATGGAGAAGGCCTTCTATGATTCCGTGCAAGCGGGAGAGTCCACTTGAGTGCCAAACTGAAGCTTGTCCATGACTTGGGTGCCCAAGGGGCGTTTCGCCTGTGGTTGGCCCGCGATCCAGATGGCAAACCTTGCTGGTTTGAGCGCCTCAGGGAAGGCATGGTGACTCATCCCGGCGGCGTCAAGGCTTTCATCGAGGACTGTCGGCGGCTTCGTACGGTCCAGCACGTGAACATTCTCCATTTGCGGGCAGTGGACAAAGACGAGCAAGGTTTGTCTCTTACCTGGGACCATGTTCGTGCGGTGCCTTTATCTGCTTTGCTGAAGCGGCTGGCGGAGAAGGGTTGGACTCTGTCGATGGAAGAAGCCCTGCACCTGGTCCACCAAACCTTGTTTGGGCTCAAGGCCGTCAACGATGGCCTGGGTAGCCAAATGTTTCATGGACGATTGACCCCGGATGCTTTGCTTGTCGGACAAGACGGCTATGTCCGTATCCGACATTTTCGCCTGCATCATCTCGACCTACCGCGGGAAGCCGAAGACTCAAACTGGGCAGGCCGCTGTGTTGCTCCTGAGATGGGCAAAGAGCGATTCCATGACAGCCGGGTCGACATGTTCAGCTTGGGTGCCTTGTTTCTTTCCTGTTTTGGCGGAACAGAAGAGCATGTAAGGCACCGGGCCTTGCCCGCGGAGACGCCGGAACCCTGGCGAACCCTATTGTACGCCTGCCTGAGTCGAAATCCCGTGGACAGGCCTTTACACCCCGGGGAGATGCTTCGGCAATTGGGTGGGGAGTTGGCGTCGGGATACCGAGAAAAAGAGCGGGCGATGCTGGCTGCCCGAATCGAGCAGCTTTATGCATCGAACACCGACGAATCTGTTGATCCCGAGCCCGAACAGCCGGCTCTGCTGCAATCGACACCCGATAGCGGTGTGCATGATTGGTCTGAAGACTCCCTCGGGCTGGACCGGGAAGCCGAGATGAACCCCGCGCCCAAGGTGCCGGAAGGGGATGCTGATTTGGACCCATCCGCCTTCTGGGGCGGCAAATCGGATTTGGAGACCGACGAAGCGGCACTGGCTCGACAAATGCGAGAAGCCCTGGGTCGCCAGGTGGCGTCGGATGATTCGCAGGCCGATTCTCCTCCGGCCGCGGGGCATGATCCTTGGGCCGAGTTGGAGCAGGAAGCGACGGATGAAAATTTCTCGTTTCCTCCATCTGTATCTCCTGAGCCAGTGCATACGGAGCCGAACCAGAAGCAGCCTGGTCCGCTTCTTGGTGAAGCTGCTGGCGGGTTTGAACAAGGTGGCGAGCAGACCCACAGTGATCAACCCGAGGTATTCAAGCCCCAGCCTCCAGTCGCCAAATCGTCTCCAGCAAGGTCCCCAACGGCATCCAAGCGGCCGGTGGTCTATCGTCGTTCTTCGCGCTCCGGCTATTTTCCGTGGTGGATGCTTGTCTTGTTGGTCGGGCTTCTGGCCGGTCTGAGTGGATGGATATTCTGGCCGGCCGAGCCCTTGGCTGACCTTCAGGACGAAAAACCCGTATCTGGAACGAATGTTCAAAAAGAGGAACCTGGTGAGGACGCAGGTGAGGAAGCAGGTGAGGAAGCAGGTGAGGAAGCAGG
>JAUVAM010000511.1 GCA_030591745.1 Deltaproteobacteria bacterium | reverse complement strand
GTAGGGAGGAAGGCAGAGCGGCAAGAGGTGTGCGAGAAACAGCACCCGAAGCAGGCGGTCCCGACTGGAGGCCAACAGCAGGCCGATGGGGACCCCGATGCAAAGTGTCCCGAGCGTTACGCCCAGGGCCAGGAGGGTGCTTCCGAAAAGGAGCGCCCGCAGGTGAGGTTCGGAAAATGAGGCCCAGATGGATTCCGGACTTGTTGCGTTGCCCGGTGTCAGCGCGCTCACCTCGCCAAAGATTAGGGCCAGGAGGGGAAGGAGCACCAGGACCAGACCCGAGGCGAAGACCGCTACGAGACCTGCCGTAAATCCCGGGCTTCGTTTCATCGAAGACTCAAGGGACAGCCTGGCTCGTGGTTTCGATCGATTTTCCCTCCGCCCAGTCGCGCAGCATTGGGTGGATTTTCTCCATCACGGTGGCGATTTTTGCATAGTCCACTTGCATGACCTTGAAGGTCTTTGCTTTTCGAAGATGGGAAGGGGTCGGGACCTCCTCGCGCAAGGGCAGTTGCGCACAGGGGGCAAAGGCCAATTTGCGCTCGGTTTCCTTGGACGCCAGGTAGTCGAGAAGTTTTTTGCCTTCGACCATGTGGGGCCCGCCTCGAATCAGCACCGCGGTCGTGGGCATGAGCAGGGTGCCCATGCCTTTTTCGTCGGGGTAGATGACCTCGACAGGCGCACCTGATTTGATGGCCACGGCCGCATCGTCGGTGTCGGTCAGGCCCCAGAGCATTTCGCCGGTTGAGACCAGTCGCTTGACCTCGCCATTGGACGTGGCCATTCGGATTTGATTTTCTCTGAGGCCTTTGAGGAATTTCCGTGTCTTGGCATCGCCCCAGGCATTGAAGAGGGCGGCCAAGTGCATGGTGGTGGTGCCGAAGGCTGGATTGGCGATGGTCGCTTGGCCTCGCCAGCGGGGATCGAGCAAATCTTCGACACCGGTCGGCTTGGGGCCATCACCCAGGCGTTTTTTGTTGAGTAAGATCACCCTCGCTCGGGCTGAGAACCCCACCCATTGACCCTTGGGGTCTTTGAAGGCAGCGGGGATGTCGACCGATGTGGACGGCACATAGGGTTCCACGAGCTTTCTGCGCACCAGGACCTGGGAGCGCACCGGATCGTTGGACCAAAAGACATCCGCCTGGGGATGGGCCGACTCGGCCAAAAGGCGGTTGAGCAGGCCGGTGGATTTGGTTTCCTCGGTGTCGAAGACCATGCGCACCTTGATGCCGGTTTCCTTCTCGAAATCTCTGAGCACGGGTTCGGAGAAGACCTGATCCACCGAGGTGTAGATCACCACTTCGCTGGATTTTTTCTCACAGCCGGCGAAGGTCAGTGAAAGAAAGCAGACAGCGAGCCATGTCAGGCGAGGCTTTATCTTGGTGTTCATGTCGCGAGACCCTTTTCTCGTTGGTTCAAATTCCACAACGGGTCTTACCACACATGACATTTTCGTGGGCTTTTTCGTGGAATCGAGAACGGAAAATTGATATTGGGGAGTCCTTAAGGAGCAACCTCAATTGGCTGATTTGATCATCAAGAGCCTCAACGAGCTGAATCAAGACATCGATTTTGTGAAAGCGCCCGCAAGCGTGATCTCCAATGAGGGCAAGGCACCTGAAAAAAGTCACACGGCGGGCCGGGGTTCGGGTGTCGTTGTTGGGCAACAGCCGACCGGACTCAATCTGGCCGTCCCAGACCTGGGCAACAGAATTGTTGAGGGCTACCGTGAGGAGTTTGAGCACTGCGAAATCATCTGTAAGAAAATTCGACGCGGGCTCTCGCTTGCGGTCTACGACAGAAGGAGCGGTCGCTCAGTATCCCAGGCGATCACCTGTGAAGGCGTTGGCAAACATGGGGTTGATGAAAGTTGCTTTATTTGGTTGGGTTCCTTGGCCTATATTCTCACGGCCTGGAGCGACAACGACGATCCGCAATGTCAGGTGATTACCCTGCGGATTTTGCGGGAGTTCGCCAGGGCTTATGGAAGTAATCTTGAAGCGTGAGTGGGTAAACACACAAAGAAGGGAAGTTCGATGAACATGCGAAGTGGAGCACCTTTGTTGAAGCTGTTTTTGGCTTGTCTGATAAGCCTGAGCTTGGCCTCGCCGGCTGTTTGGGCCGCGGGACCCAAGGTCAAGCGCATGTCGGCCAGCCGGATTAAAAAGGATCTCAAAGGCAAGAATGTCATCAAGATTGACGTGCGTAAGAAGGGCGGCGGTGCGACTTGGTATCCCAGCGAGGGCCGGACGCTCTGGGAGCAGACCGTCGAAATTCACTACCGCACTGAGTTCAAGGGTGTGTCCCGGGTATATCGCGGTGATGTGGAGTACCTGTGGACGGGACATGGCTGGAAGTACATCAAGCTGCGCCCTGGTGGCCTCTCGTACAGGGGGCTGAAGAACCCCTCCGCCAAGGACTTCGCCGCCGCCCTGGCCATCGCGGGGCAAGAAGCGGTGCTCAATCGGAATACGCTGGGCTCCGCCACCAAGATTCACTCGGTCAAGATATCCAAGAAAGCCAAGTGGCATTGGGCCGACCCCAAGACAGTCATTTTCAGAGCCACCGTGATTTTCGATACGAAATCCGGCCTCGATTTGGCCAAGGTGGAACAGGACTTCCAGGTGACCATGCGGCGTGAAGCCATCAAGGGCGGCTTCGCCGATCACTGCAAGAAAAATCCCTCCTGCATCACTGGGTCCAATCCGGAACAGCGGAAGGTCTTGTCCAAGACCAAGGTGGGCGCAAAAAGACTCGATGCGATGAAGAGCCTGCGCACGGTGGCCCGCGAGCGTTACATCAAGCCCTTGTACGCCAGCCTCAACCCGCCCGAGAAGTGGACGGACCTGAAGCAGTTCGCTCGTTACGCCTACAAGGCGCTCTACACCGGCGACGAAAGGACTTGGGAGGCCTTCTATTACAACAACGGAGGCTATTCGGAGGAAGTTGGAGATACCCGGAAGACCTTCATCGACAACAAGGATGCTTTCCGTAGTCAGTTCTGTCCGGAGTTGGTCATCACCAAGAAGTGGGGCCGCAAGGGTGATGACGAGACCTTCATTTTTTCGGATAAGGGCGGCAAGAGCAAGTGTGGGATCAACGTTTGGGACTTCAACGGCTATCGAATCAAGAAGACCTGATGCGAATTCGCCGTCGGCGACGAGGCCGCAACAATCGCCGCCATCCCCGCGGCGAAAGGCTGCGTTGAGAAACTGGCCGCCGACAAGGTTTACAATGTGTTGGGGCTTAAGGTCGGCGACCCCGTGATGAGCAAATGGGGCGGCAAGGGCAAGGAGTTTCCGGGCAAGGTGAGTCAGCTCAAGGAAAAGACCATCTGGATCGCTTATGACGACGGCAGCAATGAAGAAGTGGGCTACGGCGGCGTGCGTCGCAAGGACGGAAAAACCACGGCCGCGCCCAAGGCTGGAGCCGCCACCAAGGCAGCGACCACAAAGGTCCCGACGGCAAAGGCCCCGGTCGCAGATGGTCCGCATCCATCAGGTCTGAAAGTGGGCGACAAGATCATCAGCAAATGGCATGGCACCGGCAATGAGTATCCTGGCAAGGTGGGCAAGCTCAAGGGCGAGCGGGTTTTCGTACACTACGACGACGGCAGCAAAGAGTGGGTGCCCATCAAGGCCGTCCGCAAGAAGTAACTTCAGGTCCACCTTCTTCCTGCCGAACTCCGCGTCGGATTACCTGAGCCGATGCTCGACGTAGTTAGCCCTGGCGCGATTGGTCGGGCCTACATCGTCTGACATGTGCCGTCGATGCAGGCCTGGCCCATGGCGCAGTCGGCGTCCGAGCTGCAAGTCAGGCCACAGACCTCGTCGACCTGGCCGTCGCAGTCG
>JAUVAM010000121.1 GCA_030591745.1 Deltaproteobacteria bacterium | reverse complement strand
TCTCGTCTTCGTCCTGTTCGATAATCACTCTGTATTTCATCTTGATCTCCTCACTCCAGCGCCCCAATTATATTTCGGCGTCCTCGTCTAAGTCGACACAGCGCAAGCGCCCTGGCTCCATTTCTTTGTAACGCAGGCCACTTTCAACACATCGGTAGGCTCCATCCTCATCCATCGCCCGCAGGGGGTGGCCGTGGCGGCTAACCCAGCCTTCTTGCTTGCCCGGCACGCCGACGATCAGGGCGTAGTCGGGGACATTATGTGTGACCACCGCGCCCGCGGCGATGAAGGCGTGCCGGCCCGCCTTCGGCAAGCCTATGGCGGACAGGCCGATGGTCACGCCGCAAAGGATGGTGGCGTTGGCACCCACGGTGGCGCCCCGGCGGATCAGAATGCGCTCGTACTGGTCTCGACGACTGATGGCCGCGCGGGGGGTTTTGATGTTGGTTAAGACGCAAGAGGGGCCGAGGAAGACTTCGTCTTCCAGGGTCACACCGGAATACAAAGAGACGTTGTTTTGCACTTTGACTTTGTTGCCGAGCACGACCCCGTCGGCCACCATGCAATTCTGCCCCAGCGAACAATCGTCACCGATGCGCGCCCCGGCATAGACATGGGAGAAATGCCATATGCGCGTGTTCGCGCCCAGGACGGCGCCTTCGTCTATGCAGGCTGTTTCGTGAATGAGACTCAGGGGCTTCCTCCTTCGCCAAGGCTTCGGCGGACAGGTCCTCCTTCGCCCTGCCTTCGCCAAGGCTTCGGCAGGCAGGCAAAGCTTCCACCTTCGCCAAGGCTACGGCAGTGCACGCTTACCCTCAACCAGCACCTCACGTTTGTGGCTGGTGATCTTGCCCTTGGCATCCACGCAGATTTGCTCCTCAGCCAGTATGCCGCGGACTTTGTCCCAGCTCTTCAAATTTACGCGCCAGGCGCCGTCGTCGGTTTTTTGAGTTTGTGGCAAGGTGAGCACGGCCTTGCGGCCGCCGGGCTGGGCGTCTGCCCAGATTAAAAGGGAGGGTGACGTCAATTGATGCTTTTCATTGATGTAGCCCCGCCCTGTGAGTTTATTGACCTGCCGCACCAGGCGCAGATATCCCACGGCCCGCTCCAATGCCCTGGCCTTGGTGTCCTGCCACAAAAGCTCCATCTTGCGCGAATAGACGTTGTACTCAGCACAGCCCCAAAACGGCAAGACCTTGCGCCTTCGCTTGTCTATCAGCGCAAATTCCTGATCGGTCCATTCACCCTCAATCCACAACTTGGAAATACCCAAGCCAAAAAACTTATCCAACGCCTGCCGGGCCTTAAGCTTACCGGGCTCACTCGAGCCTTCGCGACGCCCCACAGGCCAAATCTGAGTCGAGACCTCGAGGTGACTCCCCCGATGCTCCCGGCCCCATGCCAAAAAGGCCTTTTCCAGCTTGCCGGCAGGCAAATCAATCCATGCCCGCTCCGGCCCCGGCTTACACAGCTCTTCGCCCTGTAACTCTTTTGCCACCGGGCTCACGAGCTTGGCCTTGGGGCCGTCCACGGCGACCTGAACGGGCTTGGTTTCAGGCGGCTCAATTGGCTGCCGCGCGGGGGCTTGCTCGGGGGCTTGCCCTCCGTCGCCAAGGCTTTGGCGGACAGGCTCGCAGGCGGCGAGCCACACGAGCGAGGCAAAGAAGACGAGTATTCTCTTGGTTTTTACGTTCATGGCTCTGCGACCCCCTCGGCCACCATGCAATTTTGCCCCAGCGAACAATCGTCACCGATGCGCGCCCCGGCATAGACATGGGAGAAATGCCATATGCGCGTGTTCGCGCCTACCTCGGCACCTTTGTCTATGCAGGCTGTTTCGTGAATGAGGTTCAGGGACTCAGTACCCATCTACTTCCACTCCGGATGCGACTTCACCAGCCAGTCATCAAGGTGCGCCTTCAACTTCGACACTTCGTCGAGCAAAGATCGAACCTCCGCAGCGGATGGCTCAAAAGAACCATCGTACAATCCAGCAGATCGCATGTGGCGAAAACGGTCCAAGAGCCGAAGCTTGTCCCTTGGATAGCCAATCGTGCTGTCTAGTGTTTGTAACGCCATCGCGTGGTGACCACCCCGGGAATTCGGCCGCAAGCCATTGGCGCGCAAGGCGGTCAGGCCGATCTGCAACAAGGCCTCGTAGGCGATATCGAACCTGCTGTCGAGACTGATCTGGGTATTCGCGGCGTCGTCGAGCTTGGTTTCAATCTTGCGCCGCAGTCGCTGGATTTCTTCTTTGTCTGATGGCTCGCTCTGCAAACCTTTGCCGATCAGATTCTCAAGCACTTTCGGGATCTCCCAGAATGGGCGTCAGGGGGCCGGCCATCACGCGATTGAGAAAGGCGTCACCTTGTGCTCGGCGGCTTTGAAAATCGGCCAGCGAATACAGGCGCAGGCCAATCTCCCGGTCGATCCGCTTTTCAATTGGCGTAAGGGCCGCGGTCACCTGATCCATGCCCAGCGAGCCCACTATCAACAAATCCACATCGCTGCGAGCGTGATCCGCGCCCTTGGCGATCGAACCGTAAACCACGGCGAAAACGATTCCACCTTCGCCAAGGCTACGGCGGACAGGTCCGCCTTCGCCTGCACGGTAGAACGGGGCCAGGGCCTCTTTGAGTTGGCTTGGTATGCCGCAGGTTTTGTGAACAAGGGCCTGCAGATCGCCAAATACCGGATGGGCGGCGTTGGCCCAATATGTTACGCGGTTGCCGTCTTTGGCGCGCTCCACGAGGTCGGCCTGACCGAGCCGACCCAATTCGCGCTGAAGGCTGCCCGGGCTGATTCCGGTAAGCCGCGCGAGTTCGCGCAAGAAAAATCGACGCGCCGGCTGCTCGAAAAGCAAAGCCAGCACGGCTCGGCGGGTCTTCCCAAACAAAATTGAAGCTGTTGAGTCTGTATGGTTCTTCACTAGTGTGTTCTCACTTCTAGTACAATCGTTCTAAATACTAGAACAGTCCGGGCATACAAATCAAGATCGGCAGCCCGCAAAAAGTCCATTCCGCCCATTTTCATCAAATAGCCATCAAATAAACAACTCATCGTATTCATTGCAATTTACCAAATCCCAGGGCAATCGAGCCCTTTTCCATCAAATAAACAAGTCACTGTATTAATCAGCCTTCTCAATCCACCACCACATCGCATTACGACAACGAGCCCTCGGCCTCAAGCTTTCGCAAAACGGCCGAGCACGACCCCGTCGGCCACCATGCAATTCTGCCCCAGCGAACAATCATCACCGATGCGCGCCCCGGCATAAACATGGGAGAAATGCCATATGCGCGTACCAGCGCCCAGGACAGCGCCTTCGTCTATGCAAGCTGTTTCATGAATGAGGTTCATTGTTTTTCAGCGCCGGCCATCAGCGACGGGTCCGACAACGCCCACCCAGAGTGGTCAGCTTTTCCAAAACACGAGAGACAACCTGCCCGTGCTTCCCAAACCGAACCTGATACCGAAAAATCCCATCCTCCCCTTTCCCCAACCGATAATACTGAAACACCCATCCACCCTTCTTCCGCACAGCTTGCGGCGGGTAAAAGGAATCCCCCAAATGCCCATCAAACCAAGCCGGCCCCTTAAGCTTCCCTGTCTTCCTGTCTTTGCTCCCCCAAATCACCCCCAGACCGCCCATTCCTCTGTCTCTCTCCCTGGGCCAAAACCCCAGAAACGCCTCAGCCATATCCACCACCATCTCAGCATCCCTCAGCGACTTCGTTTTCATCAGCCTCAACATGCTGTTCAGCTCACCGCAGGAGCGAATTCGCGCCACTCTTCGTTTCGATGGCTGCACCAACAGCCACTCTTTTGCATGGGCCCAGGACTTGTAAGAAATCCGCACCACCAGATACCGTCGAGAAGCATGCTTGGCCTTGAGATCGACCCAGTTGAGTTCATCAAAGGGCAGTTTGTAATCAACTTGATGCCTATTTTCTTTAAGCTTGGTTCTTTTATTCCTCTTCTCCGCCCAGTTTTCCACCCACGCCTTGATGGCCTGCTTCGGATTTCCCTTGGGCAAGGGCTGCCATTTCAGCTCCCCTTCACAGGGGAAGGTATCCACCCTCAGCGGCGTGACCGGAGTTTTCGAAGACAGGGCTTTGCCGGCATTCGAGGGCCAGGCCGATTCCCAAGCGCGCCCGCAAAAAGAGGGTTCAGATCTGGACGGTCTGTGCACACTCAGCAAATCAGTCTCTTCGTGCTTTAGGATTTGAGCCTCTTCGGAAAAGAGGATTTCGCCTCGTACGAACATGCCCCGCTCGTAGGCGACCCTGAAGTAGCGTACCCGCAAGTTTTTGCCCTGACGACTGACCTGAGGAGGGTCGAAGGTCTGCTTGGGGTGTTTTTTAAACCAATCGGCAATTTGTTCTCCGGTGTTTTTTCCGGGAATGCTATCGAGAGAAGGACCTTTATTCATCCGGCCCAGAAAAAAGGCATTGTTGAGGTAGACATCGGCCAATCGCAAAGCGCTCTTGTCGTCAAGTGGTTCTTTGCGCTTGGCCTCGGTCGCGAGCAAATTGAAGGCCTGGCAAGTCGCTATGGGCAAGACCTCGTGACCGCTTTTTTTCTTTCGAAGAGCCACGCAGCTTGGGCTCGAGCCGTCCCCAAAACACTCAATGGCCACGGACTTGGACATGGCGGAAAAGAGGGCTTTCTGAGCCCGCGGGTTGCCGCCCATGCGGATGCCCCTGTCACGGCAGTCGAGACTGCTCACCCAATGCTCCAAGGCCAGCATGACATTGTCCGCCTTGCGCAGGGGCATCCATTGCACTTGCCGGCCTGCTGCCGAACAGTAGTCGATCGGCTGGGCGGCCGGCTCCAGGGGTTCCGGCCGAGGCGGATTCTTGCTCTTTGTCCCCATTCGATGCTTTGCCAAGGGGACGCGTTTCGTGGGCGGCGTTGCGACTATCGTGGGCGGCGTTTTGACTTTCGCGGCCGAGGCATCCTTTGCCGGCGTGACTTCGGCGGGCGGAGGCGTGTCGCAGGCGGCGAGACTTAGGGACATGGCCACGAGCAGGCCCGCGAGCTTTGGTATCAAGCGGTTCAAGTCAGCTTTCCTTGCCCTGTTTATCCGCCATAAGCTCACCACCAACGCCCACGTTCATGGCTCCTTTGGCTTTCATTGATTATTTCGTGCCCCTCGCTTGGCCAGCAGGGCTTCTATCTGGAGGCGGTCGATCTGGCCCAAATCCTCGGGTCGCTCGAGAAAGGGCGCGATGTCCGATTCAATCTGCTGAAAGTCGAGTTCGGCCAGGCGCGCGATGAGCGCCTCCGCCCAACGATCCGCCATGCCCACATCATGCCCCGTCTGTTCAAGCGCCGCGCTCAAGAGCTTTCGGTTCGGCACCAATCCGCGCTGGGCGGTCAGATACCAAACCAGGTCGTACCAGTCGCGCCCCTTGCTCCAGGGACGGGCCAAGAGAGCGTGTAACTTGCCCGCGAACAGGGAGGGCAGGTCGTGATGCCGTATGGCGATTGGAAAAAAACGATGAATGAGCGTGGTCTCGACTTCGGCCCCGGCAGGGGGTCGACAGTCGATCTCCATCTTGACGGACAAGGCCAAACGCGCATCGGCGGTCAAACCCAACTCGGCGGGCAGCCCCTCGAAGCGAAACATGGCGCTGGCCACCGATGAAGGCTTTCGCAACTTAACCTTCAAGTCATAACCCGCCGAAAGACAGCCGGCCTTGATGGCGATGAAGATCGCTTCGGCCGACTCGGGCGTGGTTTCGGCCAGACCGACGAAGTCCAGATCTTCCGAGAAGCGCGCCAGGTCATGCAACAAGCGCAAGGCGGTGCCGCCGCAAAAGGCCAAATCCCGCTGATCCGAGCGCTCTTGTAGCGTCCTGAGCAGGGTGCATTGCAGGTACTCTCGGGCCAGGTTGCGCCTTGCTTCGGGCGGGGCTTTTGTTGCGAGTTGGAGTAGCTGGTCCTTCAAAGGTCTTTAGTTTCCTTTTGTTCGTTTTCTATCCAAAGGGCGATACGCTTTGCCGCGCGCCGAACCCGGGGCGTGGCCCGAGGCCCGGCCAGCCGGAGGAGTTCTTCCGGGTCGAGCATCATTAAATTCTGCAGACGAAGCGCCTCGATGCGCGCCGGGCTGAACTCGCCTCGTGACAGGTGCACCAGGTCCAAGATGGCCTTGGCCGGGCGGGCCACCAGGGCGGCATCGCCCGCCACCTGAGTCTGGGCGTATCCGAAAAACCAGGAGGGCTTGACGTGGCGGTAGCGAAAACGCGCGATGGGGCTGTCTATGCTCAGGGGCCTGCGCGGGGTGACCGAGTTTATCTGCGGCACGGATTCGGGAATGAGGCCGTGCAGATAAGAGGCTCGCTCGCAACTGACGTAAGAGGGGGCATAGAGCAAGTTGGCCAGATGATCGAGGGAGGCGGGCGCGCGTTGCAGGTGCGAAGGAAGCAGGTAGGCACCGCGCCTGAGCTGAATGAGCCGACCGGTCTTGACCCAGCGGTCGAGCTGCACGGACATGGAGCCGTGGTCCTTGTAGAACAAGCGCAAAGCGCTCGACTCGATCAGCGGCATGGAGCCGAAGCGCTCCACCATGTCTTGGTATTTCATTTCTGCATTCTAACATATACGCTATATTGTCGCAACGAGACTGGTGCTATTTGACGCTGAACGCGCCCAGGCCGGAGGCCATCAAGCGAGACTTGTGCTCGGTGATTCTGCCGTTGGGGTCCATTTTGATGCTCTCGTAATAAAGCACGCCGTTCATTTGCCGCCAGGCGTAATACTTCAGCTCACAGCCCTTGGCTCTGCATTGGGTCAGGGGCCTGTGAAATTTGCGCATGTTCTTAAACAGCCAACCATTGACGGTCCGGTCCTTTTCGCGCTTGTGCTCTTTGTCGTCTTCGTCTTCACTGCGCATCATGGTTCGGGCGCCGGGGCCCGCGGCCACGCGAAGGTAGGCCTTGGCGCGCTTGAAGAAATGACGCTTGCCGCCGGCCTTCAAGTCGCCACGGTTGAGTACCTTGTTGTAGGCCTCGCAGCCCCGCAGCAAGAGGGCCGTGCGCGGGCCTTTTTCGGGCTGGATGACGGCCGCGATGTCGACATTGTGCATCATGGACGAGATGCGCGAGCGGAGCTCGTATAGCTTGAGATAAGTAGGCGCTTGGATGGCCGGGTATATGTCCTCGAAGGGCAGAGGCGTAATCTTGTAGACAGAGAGGTTTTTGGAGTGACCGCGCCAGGTTTTCAAGGATTGTTCAATGGGGCCGGAGCCCAGCTCGGACCAGTCTTTTGCTTGCGTGGGGCGCTCCGCCGCGCAACGGTCGGTCATCTCGGGTGCTTTCTGCTTGCCGCGACCCGTCAAAAGCATGGCCTTGGCCTCGCCCAGTTGCGCGGCCAATGCCGCCGGCGTCTCGGTCGGCGCCGTGATCGGCCTCGAGATCGGCTTTGCGGGCGGCGTTGCGAGCGCAAGCGGGGACTTTTCTTCATGACCGGAGGCATCCGGCGCTTGCTCACAGGCGGCGAGGCACAAAATCGCGGCCAGGGCGACTATCGAGTAGGTCCGCTTCTTCATCTCAAGAACTCAATCAATTCTTCAACCGTCAGGCCGGCCTTGGCGAGCGCTTTTACGACTTCCCGGCCCGAGACCCGGGGCAAAACACTCACATCGCCACCTCGACCACTTCCTCGGTGATGGCCGGGGGTACGGGTTCTCCGTGTTCATTCAGGCTTTCTAAATATACCTCAATGGCTTCTTGTATGTTTTTCATGGCCTCGGTTCTTGTGTTGCCTTGCGAAATGCAGCCAGGCAGCGACGGAACCTGAGCGACAAAGATCTCGTCTTCGTCCTGTTCGATGATCACTCTGTATTTCATCTTGATCCCCTTACTCGGCTGCTCTTGATTGATTTGACGTACCTTGGCATTGATGCAGGCTGTTTCGTGAATGAGGTTCAGGGGCTTCCACCTTCGCCGGGGCTACGCGAATACCATTTTACCACAAAATGACCCGACTAAGCGCCTTGAACACCTTTTTCATCGGTGCCAGACGCGCGTGTTCGCGCCCAAGACGGCACCGCGCCATGTGCTTCATCCCAAGAACTCAATCAACTCTTCAACTGTCAGGCCGGCCTTGGCGAGCGCCTTTACGACTTCCCGACCCGAGACCCGGGGCAAGACACTCACATCGCCACCTCGACCACTTCTTCCGTGATGGCCGGGGGTACGGGTTCTCCGTGTTCCTTCAGGCTTTCTAGATACACCTCAATGGCTTCTTGTATGTTTTTCATGGCCTCGGTTCTTGTGCTGCCTTGC
>JAUVAM010000460.1 GCA_030591745.1 Deltaproteobacteria bacterium | reverse complement strand
CTTCGCATGCCATTCTTCCTTTCGGTTATATCTTGCCCAAAGCCGCATCGACTGCCTGTTTGACCGTACGCTTCAAGGAATTCTTCAAAGCCAGGTCATGGGAGCCCTTCTTATTGAAGGGATGAGAACCCTTTTCCTCTACCAATTCCGAAGTGTAGATCTCACGACCATCGGAGGTTCGGATGAAACGAAGTTCCCCCGAGCCATAGGCATGGTAGGTACCTTCCTCCTTGGTGCGGAACTCACTATTAAGCTCCACCACCATGAGCAAGCCGGCACCCTTGCTGGCCGCAGCCTGAGCCGCAGCCTGCCGGTCGCCACCTAAGACGGCTTCAACCTGGGCCTTGTTCAGGCCACCCGGACGAATTTTGAGGCCTTTGGCGGACAACCACTTCTGTACGGTATTGCGAATCAGCTTTTGATATTTTCCCTTGTGGGACTTCTCGTCGATGGTCACGCTCACCACCACGAGAACCGTACTCCCGGCCTCGGCCGCGCCCTTGGAGGCGATGGCCAAATCCGCCTTGATTTGCTCGTGCAACAACTTGGTGTTGGTGCCGCCGTCAAGCTGCACTGCATCGCCGATGTCGGCCAGAAGTTGGTCGGCGCGATTGAGCAATGTAGCCGCCTCGGCATGGCGGCCTTGTTCGATGAGTCCCTTGGCTTCGGCGTGCAAAGCACCGGCCTTCGCTGCCCTCTGCTGGGCCAACTCTTTCGCCTTATGCACCAGGCGATCGTATTCGATGCGGGGGTATGTGATCATCACATAACAATCGTGAGTGCGCCCGCCACCCTCGTATTCTTCGGCCCAACGCTCCGACTCCCAGGCACCGCGAATGGTGACAGCCTCGCTCTCGGTACCGGCCATAGAGAAGTGATAACCACCCTGCCCGTCCGATTCGAGTTTGGCGCTGACTTTCTGTCCGATGAAGCGCCGCAGCTTGCCGATGGCATCGGCCGTTGCCCCACTGCAAGCCATCTTTTCGCTGACCATCTTGTGGGTCTGACCGCAGAAAGGCAGCAGGTGGTCGGTACGCGCCGGGCATTCCTGAATCCACATGGGCTCGACGCCCTCGGAATGCGAAATGCGCTCACGGTCACCCTTAACCTTGGTCTTACTGCCACCACTGACCGCCCTGCCACCTCCGCAAGCCAGACTCAGCATCGCCAAAGACAGCAACAGGGTCATCAAGCTCAACTTCACACGCATAGTCTCGCTCTCCTTAATTGGACAGGCCGAAGGGGCTGAAGCGACCCTCCACGGCCTTCTTTCCTAGCATTTTCATCAATTTGAATCAAAGGGTTTTCATGAATCCGAAGAAGCAGCCGACGGAACCTTGAGCTGCCGATAGTAGGAATGGGCGGTGTAAAGCGCCGCCGCCGGGTTGTGTCCCGTCACCCTATCCTTGGCCACCAACACGGTCACCGGTGCCTTCGCGGTCATGAAGTACAAGCTATCATGCCCCACGCAGAGCCCAATGATCACGTGCAAGCCCACATCGGCGGCATCCAGCACCATGGCCTGCGCCACGGGATTACAAGCCGACTCGAAACCACCGGGTCGAATTTTCTCCTCGTCGGCCAGGCCCAACGATTCCTTGGGCATGCGGCCCAATTTGCAAATGGCGCTTGCCACCTCGAAGCCCTGGGCCTCGAAGATGGACTGGGCGATGGCCGCCTCCTTACGCAAGCCCACGCAACAAGCAATCCCCAGCCGAGTCACCCCCAAACGACGCGCCAACTCCATCACCTCCCGCAGCCGAGTCCACTCGCAATAACCCTCGGCCTCCACCCGGGAAGCGGAGGCTGCCAAATGCAAACGATCCTCATCTGCAAGCAAAGCCCGACCCGCCTCTTCGATGATGTCTTTGTCCACCAGCATGGGACACCCATCGGGCAGCTCAACCGCTTCTTCGCGACAAGCCAAAACCGCACAACGCACACAAGCCGGCAGGGACTCTTGATGATCTTTCTTCATGATGGCTCCTTGAATTTCTCATGCTCAGCTACATCCCAAGAAAAATACCCAATCCCAAAGCCCCAGTCCAGAGGGCATTGAGATCGGGCGTCAAAGGAGGCACAATGGGCTTGCTGGGAAAGGAGTCATCGTGCGCTGCTTGCTTTTCGTGTTGAGCTTGATGATTTGCCTGGGCTACGGATTGGAGAGTTCGGCCCAGGACGTGCCCGATCCCATCAACGAAGAGGATCTTGTGGACGGTGTTACCCGTGCCACCACGCCTTCAGGCGACGGCACGGATGGCGACGAGGGCGGCTGCGATTGCGGCACGTCTGATGGGGCCGGCCAATCGGGCTCTTTGCTGCTTTTCGGGGTGGGTTTGACCCTCCTGCGAAGAAGGTGGAAATACGAACATGAGCACTCATAAAACTTCCTCACATCCCCTACCCCAGCCGGCGCGTCGAGTTTACTGCAACCGGACATTGAACATGCGATCTATCGAGGCCATCGGCTTCGACATGGATTACACCTTGATCCATTATCGCGCCGAAGCCTGGGAACAGGCCGCCTACGAACACCTGCGCGGTAGCTTGGTCAAAAAAGGCTGGCCGGTGAAAAAACTTCGTTTCGATCCCGATGCGGTCATCTTGGGTCTCGTCTTGGATCTGGAACATGGCAATCTGGTCAAAGCCAACCGCTTCGGCTTCGTCAAACAAGCCATGCATGGCACCCAGGCCCTGGACTTCGACAAACGCCGTGCGCTCTACTCGCGAAGCCTTGTGGATTTGCGCGAGCCGCGCTGGGCCTTTTTGAACACCCTCTTCTCCATGTCCGAAGCTTGCATGTACGCCCAGTTGGTGGATCTTTTGGACAAAGGCGCTCTGGCAAAAAACATGAGCTATGCGGGTCTCCATCGGGTAGTGAGGGACAACCTGGACCTGGCCCACATGGAAGGGAGCTTGAAGGCCCGCATCATGGCGCGGCCTGAAGACTACGTGGTCTTGGATGAGACCCTTCCTCTGGTTCTTCAGGATTTCAAACAGGCCGGCAAGAAGCTTTTGCTGATCACCAACTCAGAGTGGAGCTACACCCAGCACATGATGGCCTATGCCTTCGATCAATACCTGCCGGCAGGCCAAACCTGGCGCGATCTCTTCGATCTGGTGGTGGTCTCTGCCCGCAAGCCGGCCTTCTTCGCGGGGCGCAACCCCTTCTTCAAAATCATCGACCAGGATGGTCGACTGCTGCCCCAACAGGGTGCATTAGAGCCCGGTGCCGCGTATCTGGGCGGCGACGCCGGACAGGTCGAAGCCCACCTGGGGCTGACCGGCGAGCAAATCCTTTACGTGGGCGATCACATTTTCGCCGACGTCAACGTATCCAAAAACCTCTTGCGATGGCGCACCGCACTCATCATCCGAGATCTGGAAGCCGAACTCGATGCATTGGAAAGCAACCTGAGCCGACGAGATGGCATCGCCAAGCTCATGAAAGAAAAAGAGCAGGCCGAGCACAGCATGGTGCACATGCGCTTGGAGCTACAACGTCACAAGCAGAACTACGGGCCCAAGCCCAAAACGCCCCCCAGCAAACTTCGGCAAAAAGTCCAATCGCTCAAGTCGCGCATCCAGGGCATCGACGACAAGCTTTCGCCCCTGCTCAAAGAGCAGGGAAAAATGCACAACAGCCATTGGGGCCTTCTCTTGCGCACGGGCAACGACAAAAGCCACCTGGCCCGGCAGATCGAGGGCAACGCCGATCTCTACACCTCGCGGGTATCCAACCTGGGCTCGATCACTCCCTTCGGCTTTTTGCGCTCGCCGCGCACCAGCCTACCCCACGACCTGGGCGAATCTGTTAACTAGAATTGGGATTGACCCGCTTCTCATCGTAGCGAGCGCCTGCCTGACCGGCTCGAAAGCGCATCTCGTTGGACAGGTGATACCAACGCTGCACGCCGTTTTCCAGACGGAAGTAATGCACAAGGTAGGCCGAGACCAGGATCAAAAAGAGACAGGACAGGGCCAAGGGGGGCCAACTCGGATGCAGGATGGCAAAGCCCAGGACCATGAGCAAAAACGTCGAGCAAAACATCGTAACGATGAGATGCACCACGCGCTCGGCATGCATGCGGGCAGTTTGTTCCTCATGGAAGGCGCGCAAGGCTTCCCAATCCGGGTTCTCGGGTGGATCTTCAAGGAGTCCACGCACGTAGCGTTCATGCAGTTTCACGTAATCCCACATGCCGTGTTGTTTGCCCAACCATGCTTCCCG